>DMHJ01000094.1:0-3845 GCA_003449495.1 Clostridiales bacterium UBA8153 | reverse complement strand
GACATGCTACCCGGTGGCCTGGTGGACGGTTTTGAGTTTCAAGAGCTCAACGACAGCGTAGTGGAAATGGGAGGGATTCCGGCCACGGCTCGGACGGCCCTGCTGGGCATCACCAAAGCCTCCCTGGCCACTGATTCCTTCCTGGCGGCGGCATCGTTCCAGGAGACTACCCGGGTACTCACCGAAGCGTCCATCAAGGGCAAGACCGACCCGCTGGTCGGGCTCAAGGAAAATGTGATCATCGGCAAGCTGATCCCCGCCGGCACCGGCATGCACCAGTATCGCTACGTGGAACTGGAAGCAGAGTATGAGGAGCAGTATGCCAGCGACGAGGAGAGAGAAGCGGACGAAGGGGAAGAGGTGACCTACCGGGAGGCCGAGAATCCGTAAGACGCGAGGGTGGGTTCTCGAACCGCGCGTGGGCCCGGTAGGTTGACACGGGCAAGCCGTGGTGTTAGAATGTAGGGGTGTCTTCGTATGGGGGATACACTCGTAGCCGAACGGCTGAAGGCGGCCAAGAGAAGAACGGTAGGGACCAAGCAGACCCTGAAGGCCGTCGAACGAGGGCAGGCCCGGGTAGTGGTTTTTGCCCAAGATGCCGATGAGAGGGTCCTGCAGGAGCTCGCGGAGCTGAGCCGGGAGCGCGGCATCGAAGTCGTATATATCGAGTCTATGGTGGCCTTGGGAAAAGCGTGTGGAATCCAAGTAGGTGCCGCCTCGGCAGCCATCATTGAAGGGTAATTGCCCGTCCAACGCTCACTGGGGCCATATGCTTGGCGGGCGTATTTGTGCGCGGAGGAGGTCTAGGTATGCCGACGATCAGCCAGCTGGTTCGCATGGGCCGGGAAGAAGTCAGGAAGAAATCCAAAGCCCCGGACCTGAAGGCCAATCCATTCCGGCGCGGGGTCTGCACCGTGGTTAAGACGACGACGCCGAAGAAGCCGAATTCTGCCTTGAGGAAGATCGCCAGGGTGCGGTTGACCAATGGCCGGGAAGTCACCGCGTACATCCCGGGTGTAGGCCATAACCTCCAGGAGCACTCCATGGTCCTGGTGCGAGGGGGCCGGGTCAAGGACGTCCCCGGGGTGAGGTACCACATTGTGCGGGGAACCCTGGACGCCGCCGGGGTGCAGAAGAGGCTGAAGGCGCGTTCGAAATACGGAGCTAAGCGGCCCAAGAAGTAGGGAAAGGGGGGAAGATGTGTGCCCAGGAGGGGACGCGTTTCCCGCAGGAGCATCGCCGCGGAGCCCATTTACGGCAGTGATACGCTGGCCAGGTTCATTAACAAGGTAATGCGCGACGGCGAAAAGGCCGTTGCACAAAGACAGGTATACGGTGCGCTGGAGCTGATCAAGGAGAAATCTGGCAAGGAACCGGCCAGCGTCTTTGAACAGGCGATCAAAAATGCCATGCCCTTACTCGAGGTCAGGCCCAGGCGCGTAGGAGGGGCTACCTATCAGGTGCCGGTGGAGGTGCGTGCCGAGCGTCGTTGGGCGCTGGCCATGCGTTGGTTAATCCGGCACGCCCGGGCGCGCAACGAGCGTACCATGATCGAACGGCTGGCCGGGGAACTCATGGATTGTGCCAACAATACTGGTGCCACGGTCAAGCGCAAAGAGGAGGCCCACCGCATGGCCGAAGCCAACAAGGCTTTCGCCCATTACCGCTGGTAACCACCAAGGCCGATCCGGCCGGCAAGAAGGGGGGGGGTAAAACATGCCCAGGGAGCACCAGCTGTCGATGGTGAGGAACATAGGCATTATGGCGCACATCGATGCCGGGAAGACCACTACCACTGAACGCATCCTGTTCTATACGGGCCGGCTTCACCGCATGGGTGAAGTGCACGAGGGTTCGACCACCATGGACTGGATGGTTCAAGAGCGGGAACGCGGCATCACCGTCACTTCTGCCGCCACCACCTGTTATTGGAAAGACCACCGGATAAACATTATAGACACACCAGGCCACGTGGACTTCACGGTGGAGGTGGAACGGTCCCTACGGGTCTTAGATGGCACCGTGGCCATTTTCTGCGCCCGGGGTGGAGTCGAACCCCAGTCGGAGACGGTCTGGCGCCAGGCCGATCGCTACCGCATCCCCCGTATCGCGTTTGTGAACAAAATGGATATGACCGGGGCGGATTATTTTGCCGTCGTCCAGGGCATTGCCACCAAGTTGCAGGCCCGACCGGTACCCATCAACCTTCCCCTGGGCGCGGAGGATACCTTTGCCGGTGTGGTTGACTTGGTTACCATGAAGGCCATTTACTACCTGGATGAGCTGGGCAGCTCTATCGAGGAGCGCGAGATTCCGGCGGAGCTGCAAGGTCTCTGCAGGTTCCAGCGTGAGCATTTGGTGGAGACCGCCGCCGAGTTTGACGATGTCCTCATGGAGAAGTATGTAGATGGTCAACCGATCCCGCCCGGCCGGCTCGTCGCCGCCCTCCGGCGCGGCACCTTGCAGGCCGCCCTGGTACCGGTGCTGTGCGGGTCAGCCTACCGCAATCGTGGGGTGCAGCCGCTCTTAAACGCCGTGGTGGACTTCCTCCCCTCCCCGCTGGATGTCCCGGCCGTGGTCGGTCAGCATCCGGTTACGGGTCAGGAGGAGGTTCGCGTCCCCGCTGACGATCAGCCCCTGTGTGCGCTGGCCTTCAAGATCATGGCCGATCCTTACATGGGCAAGCTGACCTATTTTCGGGTATATTCGGGGGTGCTGACTGCCGGCAGCTACATTTACAACGCCAGCCGGGGGGTGCGGGAGCGAGTCAGCCGTATCCTGGAGATGCACGCCAATCACCGGGTCGATATCCGGGAAGCCATGACGGGAGATATTGCCGCCACCGTCGGGCTCAAACATACCTCTACCGGGCACACCATGTGCGACGAGCGGCACCCGCTGGTACTGGAGCCTATGGCCTTCCCCCAGCCGGTGATCTCGGTGGCCATGGAGCCGCGGACCAAGGCCGATAGCGATCGGCTGGGTAATTCCCTGGCCACCCTGAGCGATGAGGACCCCACGTTCACCAGCCACGTGGACGCCGATTCCGGCCAGGTCATCATCTCAGGTATGGGAGAGCTCCACTTGGAGATCATCGTCGACCGGCTGCTCCGTGAGTTCAAAGTCGAAGCCAGCGTGGGCAAACCGCAGGTGGCCTACAAGGAAACTCTGCGGCGTAACTGCCGGGCGGAGGGGCGGTTCGTCAGGCAGACGGGCGGCCGCGGGCAGTACGGGCATGTGGAGGTGGAGTTCGAGAGCCTGCCCCGGGGTTCGGGATTTGAGTTTGTAGATGAGGTCAGTGGGGGAACGGTGCCCAAGGCATTCTTTGCCGCCGTCCGGGCGGGCATCGCCGATGCCATGCAGACGGGCCCCCTGGCGGGGTATCCGGTGGTGGACATCCGGGCCACCCTGGTGGACGGCAGCTATCATCCCGTCGACTCGTCGGAGGTCTCCTTCCGCATGGCCGGGCAGCTGGCGCTCAAACACGCCATGGAAGGAAATAGTCTCCTGCTCGAACCCATGATGGAGGTAGAGGTCGTAGTGCCCGAAGACTACATAGGCGAAGTGCTGGGCGACCTTACTTCCCGCCGGGGTGAGATCCAGGGGATGGAGGGCAAGGGCAAACTGCAGGTCATCCAAGGCCTCGTGCCGTTGGCCGCCATGTTCGGCTACGCCACCGACCTCAGGTCCATGACCCAAGGCCGGGGAACCTACACCATGCAGTTTTCTCATTGCCAGCCGACTCCCGATCCGGTCACGAAAGAGATCATCGCGCGTGTCACCGGTAGAACCGTGGCATGAACGACAGTAAGGAGGGCGCACACCATGGCCAAGAAGAAATTTGA
>DMHJ01000072.1 GCA_003449495.1 Clostridiales bacterium UBA8153 | reverse complement strand
GCGGGTAAACTGCCGGTTGGAGAGGGTGTTTGGCTTTGAGGAGCGCTGCATACGGGGCTTATAGAAGATGCCGCTACGTTGCACCTTGGCCTTGAGCGTGATGCCGGCCATGGCGCTGGGCCGGGTACGCACCCAGCGTCTGATCGGGCTCCGCAGCTTGGTCGCTGCGTAAAAGCCAACGGCAAACGGGACGCCGAGGACCGCAGTGGTTTCCGGTTGCCCGGGTGCGGCCTCTCCATGCGGCTAACCCCGGCAGGAAGGGTCATATCCGGCCCCAGCCCATCACCTGGGCGCTTAACGTCCCACTTCAACCCGGTTGCACGCAGTTTCCGACCAAGAGCTGGGACGGCAAACGGGTACAGTGCAGATGCCTCGCAAGGCCCTTGCCTTGACACTGCGGCCGGCGGGGGGGTAGAATGGAGGTGTTCAGTACAGATGGTTAACACTCCCGCGGGGCGGTGCCATGGAGTACCGGATGACCGTAAGCTTGCTGTGCGAGCTCTACCATGCCCTGCTTACGGATGGGCAGCGCGACGTGATCACCCTCTACTACGATCACGACCTATCCTTGAGGGAGATCGCACAGCTGCGCGGGGTGACCCGCACCGCCGTACACAGTACCCTCAAGCGTGCGGAAAAAGTCCTGGAGGACTATGAAGCCCGGCTGGGGCTACTCAAAGCCTACGGCGAAAGGCGACAGGTGGCCGCAGAGCTAGAGGCATTGCTGGCCTCCTGTGACGGCGAGAAGAAGCACAAGGCCATGGCCCTGGTGAGGAAACTCTACAGCTGAGGAGGTTGTGTAGCGGGTGTTCGCCACCCTGAGCCAGCGCCTGCAGGAGACCATGCGCCGGCTGCGCGGGCGCGGCAAGCTCACCGAAGCCGATGTGGCCGCGGCCATGCGCGAGGTAAGGATGGCCTTGCTCGAGGCCGACGTGAGCCTGTCCGTGGTCAAGGAGTTCACCTCCCGGGTGCGGGAGCGCTCCGTGGGCATCGATGTGCTGCAGTCGCTCTCTCCGGCCCAGCACGTCATCAAGATCGTCAAGGAGGAACTCACGGCGCTCCTGGGCACGGAGGTACCGCGGCTGCAGCTGGCCCCCGCCGGACCTTCCGTTATCATGCTGGTGGGGCTCCAGGGAGCGGGCAAGACCACGGTGGCCGGCAAGCTGGCCCTGCACCTGAAAAGCCAGGGCCGGCATCCGTTGCTGGTCGCCGCCGACACTCGCCGGCCCGCCGCCATCCAGCAGCTGCAGGTCTTGGGCGAGCGTGTGGGTGTGCCCGTCTTTACCCAGGGAGACCGGGTGGGTGCCGTACCCTTAGCCCGGGCGGCTCTTGCTTCCGCCCGCAATGAGGCCCGGGACCCGGTGGTGCTGGACACCGGCGGCCGCCTGCACGTGGATGATGAGCTCATGCAGGAGCTAGAGGAGATCAAGGCGGCGACCAGACCGGTGGAGATCCTGCTGGTGGCCGATGCCATGACCGGCCAAGAGGCCGTGAGCGTGGCGGCGGAGTTTCACCGCCGGCTGGGCATCACCGGGGTGATCCTCACCAAGCTGGACAGCGACACCCGGGGCGGAGCGGCTCTGTCGGTGCGGTCGGCCACCGGGGCGCCGGTGAAGTTCGCGGGCACCGGAGAGAAGCTGGACATGTTTGAAGTGTTCCATCCCGATCGCCTGGCCTCGCGCATCTTGGGTATGGGCGATATGTTGACGCTCATCGAGAAAGCGGAAGCGGCTTATGATGCGGAGCAGGCCCGCAAGCTGGAGCAGAAGCTGCGCAAGCTCGACTTCACCCTGGAGGACTTCCTCGACCAGATGAAGCAGCTGAAGAAGATGGGCCCCTTGGACCAGCTGTTGGATATGATCCCGGGGATGGAGCGCATGCGCGGGAAGGTGGATCTTGGCGACAGCCAGCGAGATCTTAAGCGGGCGGAGGCCATCATCAACTCCATGACCCGGGAGGAGCGCCTTAACCCCCACGTCATCGAGGGCCGGCGGCGGCGGCGCATCGCTCTGGGCAGCGGCACCCGGGTCCAGGATGTGAACCGGCTGTTGAAGCAGTTCGATGAGGCTAAGAAGATGCTGAAGCACATGGCCCACCTGGAGCGGGATGCCCGCCGGGGCGGCCGGTTACCGCGGCGTTGACAGAGAAAGGGGAGTGTCCGTGGCCGTACGAATCAGGCTCAAGCGCATGGGAGCCAAGAGGCAGCCATTCTACCGGTTGGTGGTGGCCGATGCGCGCTCGCCCCGTGACGGGCGATTCATCGCCGAAGTCGGGTATTACGATCCTACGGCTAACCCGACGGTGTTCAAGGTGGAAGAAGACAAGGTGCTGGAGTGGCTGGGTAAGGGAGCCCAGCCTTCGGAAACCGTGAAAGCCCTGCTAACCAAGGCGGGTGTCATCCGCAAGTACCAAGAGCTCAGGCAAGGGCAGCGGCGGTCGGGGGGAGACCAGTCGTGCGCGCCCTCGTAGAGTTGCTGGTTAGATCCCTGGTGGACGAGGTCGAGGCCGTAGACGTCCAAGAGCACGCGGACGTAGGATTCTTCCGGTACGAGGTGCGCGTGGCTCCGGGCGATGTGGGCAGGCTCATCGGCCGGCAAGGACGAACCATCCGGGCCGTCCGCCAAGTAGTGAGAGCAGCGGCCCTGAAGGACGGGGTCCAGGTTAGGGTAGAAGTGGTGTAAGGGCGGCAAGGTGAGTGGTGAAGCTTGGTGCTCATCAGGACATCGGTGACCGTCAAGGCAGTGGTGACGGAGGAATGGCGCCGGCGGCTGGCCGCCGAGGCCCAGGAAACGTTGCGCCGGGTGGACTCCGAGCTGGAAAAACTCAGCTTCCAGCTCAAGCGAGTGCTGGCCGAGGGCGAGAAGACTCCGTCGGCGGAGCTGGCGGCTCTGGCCGAAAAGCTAGAGGAAGACCGGGGCAAGAGGCAGGAATTGCGTTCCCAGCTACTCGAGAGGTTGAAGCAGGTGGCTCGCCTGCAGCCGGGAGACCTGGTAGTGCAGGGTAACACCGAAGGATTGGTGGCGGTCAGACCGGGCGATCGTTGGGAGCAGGTGGTGAACACCGAGATCGTAGTCAAAGATGGTGTGGTGGTAGCCGTCACGGCGGGCGGGACCGAGCGGTGCGAGTAGTCATCGGCGAGATCTGCCAGGCTCACGGAGAAGACGGCGAAGTGCGGGTACTGCCGGTGACGGACTTTCCCGACCGGTTCTTCGAGCTCACTTCAGTATATCTCAGCGGCGAGGCCGCAGCTAGAGCAGTGCAGCGAGTGCGCAGGCACGGCAAGTTCTTTCTGCTGAAGCTGGCCGGGATCAAGGATGAGGCGGAGGCCGCCGGCTTGCGCGGCAGGCGGCTGGAGCTGCCGCCTGACCGGCTGGTGCCACTGCCCGCAGGCCACTACTACCTGTGGCAGATCGTGGGACTGAGAGCCCTGAGCACCGGGGGACGGGAGCTGGGCGTGGTCAAAGAAGTGCTGAGCCGGCCGGCCCACGACGTGTACGTAGTGGAGAAGCCGGGCGGCGGCGAGCTGCTGGTGCCGGCCACGCGCCAAGTGGTGGTAGCTATCGACTTGGACCAGGGGCAGATGACGGTGAAGCTACTGCCCGGCATGGAAGACGGAGCGGATGAGCCGGGCGCCGGCGGAGGATAGCGTGAAGATCGTGGTGCTCACGTTGTTCCCGGCCATGTTTGCCGGACCTTTTGGCGAGAGCATCCTCGGGCGGGCCCAGGCCCAGGGAAAACTGGCCATCAGTGTGGTGGATCTAAGGCAGTTTGCCCATGATGCCCATCGCACCGTCGATGACTACCCCTACGGCGGCGGGGCGGGTATGGTGCTCAAGGCCGGCCCGCTGGTGGAGGCACTGGAGTGGGCGGCGGGGCAGTTTGGGCAGCGTCCGCTGACCGTCCTGCCGTGCGCCCAAGGGCGCCCCTACGGTCACCAGGTGGCCAAGGAGCTGGCGGGCGAGCCGGGGCTGGTGTTTCTGTGCGGTCACTACGAGGGCGTTGACGAGCGCGTCCGCGCTTGGGTGGACCTGGAGCTTTCCCTGGGGGATTTCGTGCTGACGGGCGGTGAGATCCCGGCCATGGCCATGGTGGACTCCATCGCCAGGTTGGTGCCGGGAGTGCTGGGGCATGCTGATTCCATCCGTGAGGAGTCTTTTGCCCACGGCCTGCTGGAAGGGCCCCAGTACACGCGGCCTGCCGACTTTCGGGGTATGCGGGTGCCAGCGGTGCTGCTGGGCGGGGATCACGAGGCAGTACGACGCTGGCGCAGGAAGGAAGCTCTGAGGCGCACCGGGCTGCGAAGACCCGATATGTTGGCCCGGACCGTGTTGACGTATGAAGACCGTCTGCTTCTGGAGGAGATCGAACGAGAGGTGCCGCCAGTGGGCGGCTGAAGGAGGTTGGCGGGGTGGATCTAGTCAAGCTGGTTGAGGGCGAGCAGCTGAAGACCGGCCTGCCCGAGTTCCAGGCGGGTGACAGCGTGCGCGTCCACGTCAAGGTGGTGGAAGGAGGCCGCCGGCGCATCCAGGCCTTTGAGGGAGTGGTGATCGCCCGTCGCGGCCAGAGCTCCAATGAGACTTTTACCGTGAGAAGGGTGGCCTACGGGGTGGGGGTAGAGCGCACGTTCCCATTACATTCCCCCAACGTAGACAAGATCGAGGTGCTCCGGCGGGGCCGGGTGCGGCGGGCGAAGCTCTACTATCTGGCCCAGCTGCGCGGCCGGGCGGCCCGCATCCGGGAAAGGGCGCGGGTCAAGTAACCTGGGCCGGGTTGGCCAGACGAAGGTGAGAGCCAGTGAAAAGGGCGCTACGGGAGATCCTGGAAACTATACTGCTGGCGCTGGTCATCGCCTTGCTCATCCGGGGATTCGTCATGGAATCCTTTGTGGTGCAGGGTAGTTCCATGGAACGCACCTTGTTTGGCGGCGAGCGTCTGCTGGTGGATAAGCTGTCTTACCGGGTGCGGCTACCCCGGCCGGGCGAGATCATCGTATTTCGGGATCCCCGGGCCCCCGGCCGGGATTACATCAAGCGCGTGGTGGCAGTAGCTGGCGAAACCATTGAGATCGACCGCGGGCGCGTCTACGTGGACGGCCGGGCCGTGTTCGAGCCGGACCTGATGCGGTGGGGCATGGCCAACTTTCCGCCGTTGCTGGTGCCCGAAGGCGAGGTTTTCGTGTTGGGCGACAACCGCGGCAACAGCGATGACTCGAGGGCGTTTGGGCCGGTACCCGCGGAACTGATCCGGGGCCGGGCCTTCTTCGTGTTCTGGCCGCCCGGCCGGGCGCGGTTCATTTTCCATGTGTCGAGGCGGCAAGCCACCGCCCCGCCGGGTTAGCTGCCATGGGTAAGGGCGGGTTACCCGGTCATATGGCCCGGGCCCAGCGTAAAGCCCAGCAGCTGGGGCCACTGGTGGATGTCATCCTGGAAGTGCTCGACGCCCGGGCGCCGCTCGCCACCGGTAGCCCGGCCGCCGCCAGCCTGGCGGCACGCAGGCCGGCATTCACGGTGATGACCCATGCCGACCTGGCCGAGCCGGTCACTACTGGGGCGTGGCTACGGCATTATGCGGCCCGGGGGCGCCCGGCCTTTGCCGTAGACGCCATCACCGGCGAGGGGATCCCTAAGCTGCGCCGCGGGCTCTCCGAGCTCCACTCTGGCCTGGCTGCCGGGTGGCAGCAGCGCGGGCTGCGGGAGAGACCATTGCGGGCTATGGTAGTGGGCGTACCCAACGTAGGTAAATCGTCGCTGCTCAACCGGTTGGCCCGGCGGGCTTTGGCCCGCACCGGGGCTAAGCCTGGTATCACCCGGGGCGAGCAATGGCTCCGGGGCGGCGAGGGACTGGAGCTGCTGGACCTGCCGGGCATGCTACCGGCCCGGGCCGGCGATGCAGATGCGCGGCGAATGTTGACCGTCATCGGCGTGCTCACCCCGGCCAAGGAAGAGGCGCTGGAGCTGGCCGGCTGGTTTCTCAGCGAGGGCAGGCCGGCTCTGGCGGCAGCCATCGCCGGTCGGGCCGGGGCAGCCTACCAGCCGGGGCAGACCATCGAGTTCATACGGGAACTGGGCCGGCGCCGCGGAAGGCTCCTACCCGGAGGAGAAGTGGATCTGGAAGCTACCGCCTTGGGCTTCATCCGGGAGCTGGCGTCAGGTCAGTTGGGCCGGTGTAGCCTGGAGGCACCGCCCCAGGAGGGGGGCCCATGAGCTGGGGTTGCCGGAGCCTGCCCGTTGACGAGCTCCGGCGCCGGCTGGCGTCCTTCCCGCCTGCCGGTGAGACCGGCCCACCCGACCCGGTCTGGCGCCGGGTGGTGGCGTGCTTGGCGGCGGACTCGCGTCCGGGAGTAGCCAAGGCCGCCCGGGAACTGGGCCGGCGCCTGGACGCTGCCTTAGCCGAACACCACCGGCTCCTGGACATCTACGCTCCTGAGCACAGACTGTGGAGACTGGGCTACCGGTTGGTGGTGGGGATCGATGAGGCCGGGCGGGGGCCCTTGGCCGGCCCGGTGGTGGCCGCCGCCGTCATTCTGGCTCCGGGTACCATGCTGCCGGGACTGGATGACTCCAAGGTCCTGTCTTCGGGGCAACGGGAAAGGGTGTGCGCGGCGATCAAACAACAAGCGCTGGCGGTGGGGGTGGCCTCTGCAGGGCCCCGGTACATCGACCGCCACAACGTCCTGCAGGCCACCGTCTATGCCATGGGTGCCGCCCTGTCCCGCACGGGCCTTACCCCCGACCATGCCCTCATCGATGCGGTCAAGCTGCCCCTAGCCGTCCCCCAGTGGAACCTCATCCAAGGAGATGCGCGTTCTGCCAGCATTGCGGCGGCCTCGGTGGTGGCTAAGGTCACCCGGGACCGGCTCATGGACGCCTTGGATCGCCGTTTTCCCGAGTATGGATTCTCGT
>DMHJ01000226.1:7763-9527 GCA_003449495.1 Clostridiales bacterium UBA8153 | reverse complement strand
CGGCTGCCAGGGTCTCGGGGGCCGGGGTCGTCGCCCGAAGTGATAGAGGATGCCCTGCACTGTACGGGCGGCGGCCCGGCCATCCCCGTAGGGATTGGAGGCCCGGGCCATGGCGGCATGGGCCTGAGCATCGTGGAGCAGGCGCCGGGCCTCACCGAGCAGGCGCGCCCGGCTCGTGCCTACCAGCACCACGGTGCCCGCCTCCACCGCCTCGGGCCGTTCCGTCTTCTCCCGGGCTAAAAGGACGGGAAGACCCACGGCGGGCGCTTCTTCCTGCAGGCCGCCTGAGTCGGTAATGAGCAAGGTGGCGCGACCCATGAGGTTGGCCCATTCGGGATAGGATAGGGGGTCCATGAGGTATACTCGCTCCAGGCCGCCCAGCCGCCCTCGCAATACCGCCCCGGCTTCCGGGTTAAGGTGCGCCGACACCAAAAGCTCCACGCCGGTCTCGGTCAGGGCCAGCTCCTCCAGGGCACCGGCCAGCTCCTGCATGGGGCGGCCGAAATTCTCCCGGCGATGGACGTCCACCAGAACCAGGCGCCTCGACTTACCCAGCGTGTCCAGCCCGGGGGTGGAAAACCGGTAGTCGGGCCGTACCGTCCACAGCAGGGCATCGACGGCCGTATTGCCGGTGACAAACACCGAGCTACCCCGGATGCCCTCGGAGGCTAGGTTGTCCCTGGCCCAGGCGGTCGCGCAAAAATGCAGGTCTGCCACGGCATCGGCGAGCCGGCGCATCATCTCTTCGGGAAACGGCGCCAGCTTGTCGTAGGTGCGTAGCCCGGCCTCAACGTGGCCTACGGGTACCTGGTGAAAGTATGCGCTCAAGGTTCCCATGAGGGTGGTAAGCGTGTCCCCGTGCACCAGTATCAGGTCCGGCATTTCCCGGGCTATAACCGGGGCGAGCCGGTCCAAGGCGCGTACCGCGGTGTCGGTCAACGTCTGGCGAGCCACCATGATGTCAAGGTCGTACTGGGGTATGATGCCGAAATGGGACAGCACCGAGTCGAGCATTTCCCGGTGCTGGGCGGTGACCACGACCAGGTTGGTGATGTCATCGGGATGCGCTGCCAGCTCCCGGATCACCGGCGCCATTTTGATGGCCTCAGGCCGGGTGCCGAACACCGTGAGCACCTTCAGGGGCAACCATCACACCTCGATCCGGGCGGCAGCGTGAAAGCCCCCACCTTACCGCAAGGCCGGGGCCGGTTAGGCTCCATGCTGCCGATCCGTTTCCTTACCAAGCGCAAGCACGCCGGCCTTCTTGCCTGCCAGCCAGCCGCCGCCCCCGATGGCCAGCAGCATGATGCCGCCCTGGCGCAGGTCGAAGGTGGTGACCAGTGTGGCGGCCAAGCCCAACGTGGCGCTGACCGCGTACATGAGCAGCACCACCTGACGCTGGCTCAGCCCCAGCCGGAGCAGGCGGTGGTGCAGGTGGCCCCGGTCGGCCTGGTAGATGGGCCGGCCGTTAGAGGCCCGGCGTAAGATGGCGAAAAGCGCGTCGAACATGGGCAACCCCAGAGCCAGTATGGGAATGACCAGGGCAAAAGCCGTGGCGCTTTTGAGAGTGCCCTGGATGGAAAGGACGGCCAGGGCGTAGCCCAGGAACATGGAGCCGGCATCGCCCATAAAAATGCGGGCGGGACTAAAGTTGAAGGGCAAGAATCCCAGGGTGCTACCGGCCAAAGCGGCGGTGGCCACCACCATGTGGGCCTGTCCCTGCCGGAGGGCGACGAAAAGCAGGGTGATGGAGGCGATGGTCGA
>DMHJ01000226.1:0-7368 GCA_003449495.1 Clostridiales bacterium UBA8153 | reverse complement strand
AGACCCACTACCCAGATGACCGTAAACGGTATGCTCAAGTAGCCAAGGTCAACCATGCCGCCCAGCGGGTTGGTCAGGTGCGCGATGCGCACGCCTCCCAGGACCAGCACCAAGGCGGCCACCAGCTGTCCCAGCAGTTTGAGCTTGGGGCGGAGTTCCCTAAGGTCATCCAGCACGCCCAGGGCGAGCACGAAGATACCGCCTAAAATCAGGGGGAGTTTGGCCAGCCCTTCCTGGGGGACGGCCAGGAGGGCCAAGATAAAGCCACCGGCAATGGCCAGCCCGCCCAGGTACGGCGTGGGCCGGGTATGCACGCTACGGGAGGTCGGTTGCGCCAGGGCACCGGTGCCCACGGCCAGGCGGCGACACAGCGGGGTAAGTAGCGCAGTCACTGCCAGCGCGACAAGGAACGCATAAAGTGCCTGGGTCACCTGCAAACCCTCTCCCCCCGCTTCGCGAACAGGTTCCATTGTAACCAGGCATTCCGGTTCTGTCAACTTACACAGCTATGGGAACCGTATGCTTTCGACGCCCGAATCCCGCAGCACGGCCCCGGCCAGGTGGTCGGGATAGGCGGCACCGTAGACTACCCGCACGATACCGGCGTTCACCAGGAGCTTGGCGCACACGTGGCACGGAGCCGTGGTCACATACAGAGTCGCACCCAACACGGGGGTGCCGTAGCGGGCCGCCTGCACCAGAGCGTTCTGCTCCGAGTGAAGGGCGCGGCACAGCTCCTGGCGTTCGCCGGAGGGCACGTGTTCCCGCGCGCACCCGGTGTCCACGCAGTGGGGGAGCCCGCTGGGGGCCCCGTTGTACCCGGTGGCCAGGATGCGCTTTTCTTTGACCAGGACGGCACCGATCTGCCTTCTGAGGCAGGTGGACCGCCTGGCCACTACCGCCACGATCTCCATGAAATACTCGTCCCACGACGGCCGCAACCATGTCTCCCCCTACTTGGTCCCGAACATCCGGTCTCCCGCGTCCCCCAGCCCGGGCACGATGTAGCCAGACTCATCCAGGTGAGAGTCAACGGCGGCCGTAAAGACGGGTACGCCGGGATGACTCCGCTGCACCCGGGCGATGCCCTCAGGAGCGGCCACCAGGCACATGGCCGTCACTTCACCGGCACCGGATGCACGTACCAAGTCCAGGGCACGGCACATCGATCCGCCCGTGGCCACCATGGGGTCGACCACTAACCACCGGCGCTCGCCGGCGTCCTCTGGAAGGGTACACGAGTACTGGACGGGCTCCAAGTTCTCCGGGTTCCGGTACACCCCGATGTGCCCCACCGCCGCCTGCGGGAGGAGTCGCAGCACCCCTTCGATCATGGGCAGACCGGCCCGCAGGATGCCGGCCACCGCCACTTTCCTTCCGGCCAACACCCGGCACCGGGTCGTCTCCAGGGGAGTCCGCACCGGAATCTCGGCCAGGGGCCAGTCCCGCCATAGCTCATAGGCCATGAGGCTGGATACATCCCGCACCAGATCCCTGAACTCGCCGGTTCCGGTGCCCGCGTCCCGCAGCCGGGCGAGCCGGTCCTGGATGAAAGGGTGATCCAGTACCTGCACTCTATTCACAAGTCTTCCCGGCTCCCTCGAGGAAGCGGGTACCACCCAGCTTCCGCTCCATCTGCTCAGGGGCATACACCGCCCGCTGTCCCCCCACCAGCCGCGGGCGGGTGCGCGCCAAGGTTACGTGGGCCTGCCCCAAGTTCCGCCGGCTCAAACGTACCGGTACGGCCACCGGCCGGAGGTGCATGCCGATGATGGTATCGCCGATATCCAGACCGGCGTGGGCTGCCACCGCCTCGACCACCACCGGGCGGTCGAAGGCGGCCATGGCCGCCGCCGCCGTGGCTCCCCCGGCCCCGGGCACGGGTAATACCCATACCGGGGTGAGCCCGTATTGCTCCACGGCCGCTTCCGGAACCACCAAGGACCGGTTAAGATGCTCGCAGCACTGCACGGCCAGGTAGACCCCGCTACCATCCAAGGCCGCCAGCGCACCGCCAAGGACGGCGGCGGCCAGAGCCGGGTCACTGGATGAGCCAATGTGTTCGCCGCGGATCTCCGAGGTGCTGCAACCCAGAACCAGGATCTGCCCGGGCCGGAGGCGGGCCACCGCTAAAAGACCGCGAATCAGTTCTTCCGCACCGCTCCTGATGTCCGCCAGGTCCCAGCCGGTATCCGGAGCCACCCGGTACTTGGCATCAATGGCGGCAATCTGATCTTTGCGCCGCGCGTGCCGCCCGCCGGCAAACGGCTCCTCCAGCCAAGCCGCCACCACCGCCTGGCCGGCTTCCGGCTCCAGGGAGCCCAAGGCCAGCACATTGGCGTCATTATGGGCCCGGGACGCCCGCGCGCTCTCCACATCGTGACACCCGGCCGCCCTGACTCCCGGCACCTTGTTCGCGGCCATGGTCATGCCGATACCGGTGCCGCAGAACAGCAGCCCCCGGTCATACTTCCCGCAGGCAACACCTTCCGCCACGACCAGGGCCACCCCGGGATAGTCCACCGCATCTCCCGAGCAGGTACCCAAGTCTGTGACTTCCCAGGCTCCCCCGGCCAGGCTGGCCTTAACGGCTTCCTTGAGCCGGTACCCCCGGTGGTCGCTGCCCAAGGCCAGTTTCATGGCCATCCCGTTCCTCTCTGTTCCCCAGGCTTCCGGGACCGGCCCGTCACCGTGCCTGCCCGCCCGGCCTGCACCCGGCGCCGCTTCCCCACTCTCGTTTCCACCGCTCCACCAAGCCGGTTGCGGCCCTATCCAACCCCTGCACCATGGAGCGGTACTCGTCCTGGTCACCACCGTAAGGGTCGGGAATGTCGCCGGCTGCCCCCAGGTATTCCTGGAGCAGGAAGACTCTCCCGGCTGCGGAAGGGTCCAGGGCCAGCACCGCCCGGCGGTGGTCTGCCGTCATGGTCAGGATTACCTGGGCTTTGCTCACCAGTTCCGCGTCTAGACGGCGGGCGGAATGCCGCACCTTGAGCCCGTAGTCCCGCTCCAGTAACGCGCGGGCATAGGCAGTCATGGGCGCCCCGGGCACGGCAGAGGTGCCCGCCGAGGTCACCTCCACGCATAGTCCCGCCTCGACTGCAGCGGCCCGGAGCAGGACCTCCGCCACCGGTGAGCGGCAAGTGTTGCCGGTGCACACCAGCAGCACCCGCCATGGCCCGCCGGCGTCAGGCCAGCCTCCTGCCGCCCGCTCCAGCCGGTCCATGACGGCATCGCCCAGGCCCACGCGGGGCCAGCGTTCGCACAGGATCACGTCCACGTCCAGGGCATCCAGCTCGCGCAGGGCCGCGTAAAGACGCGCCGCAGCCTGCCCGGGCGCATGGCGCGAGCCCACGGCCACCATGGGGTCATGCCCGAAGCCGGCGGCTGTTTCCTCGCTAGCCAGCACCCCAACGGTTTCCCCCCGGGAGGCGCACTCCCGCACAAGGTTCGCTAGCTGCTGAGAGATTTCCTTTCCGGTACTTCCTTCCACCAACACCACCCGGGCCCGGGGGGCGTAGTGCCGGTACTTCTGGCCGGGCGAACGCGGGCGCTCGATGTGGCCACGGCATGCGTGCACCGTTCCCACGGCTTCGCGCAGCTGTTCGACGGTGACGCCGCCGGGACGCAAGATCAAGGGTGGTGTGACGGTAACATCCAAAACCGTCGACTCCACGCCGATGTCTGAGCTACCCCCGTCCACCACGGCAGCGATCCGCCCCTCCAGATCGGCCAGGACATGGGCGGCCGTAGTAGGGCTGGGACGCCCGGCCAAATTGGCGCTGGGCGCGGCCACCGGCACTCCGGCCAGCTTGATGATGGCCGAGGCCACCGGGTGGTCGGGCATGCGCAAAGCTACGGTGTCGAGACCGGCGGAGACACCGGGTGGGAGCCGGGGATGCCTCGGCAGCACAAGGGTGAGCGGGCCGGGCCAGAAGCGCTGCGCCAGCTGCCGGGCCACGGCCGGGAAGTCCGCCACCACTTGCTCTAGCTGGTCCGCACCGGCGATGTGCACGATGAGCGGGTTGTCCAGCGGCCGCCCCTTGGCGCTGAAGATGGCCTGCACCGCCCCGGGGTCCAGGGCGTTGGCCCCCAGGCCGTACACGGTTTCCGTAGGGAAGGCCACCAGTTGTCCCGCCCGCAACAGCTCTGCTGCACGCTGCAGGGAACTGGCATCCGTTCCCAGACGCTCGGTGATAATCACGCTTCCCTCCGCCGGGCCTCTAGGACCCGTTGGATGCCCGCATAGTCGCAATGGATGCGCTCTACCTGCCACCCCGCCGCTTCGAGGAGGCCGGACACCGGTCCGGCCTGCCCTTCCCCGCATTCCAGCAGCAGCCTCCCGCCAGAAGAAAGATAAGGGAGACAGAGCGGTGCCAACCGCCGGTACACGTCCAGACCGTCTTCACCGCCGTCGAGGGACACCCGGGGCTCGAATTCCCGGACTTCCTTGGGCAGACTTCCCCACCGGCGCCGGGCAATGTACGGCGGGTTGGATACGACTACATCCACGCAGCCTTCCAGACCTCGCCCCGACAAGGCATCCAGCAGGTCGCCCGGGCAAAAGAGCACGCGTGCTTCCACCGGGTGGCGGGCGGCGTTGGCCCGGGCATAGGCCAGGGCGGCAGGGGAAACCTCGGTGGCGTAGACCACTGCGCCCGGGCAAGCCACGGCAACGGCTACGGCGATGGCCCCGGAACCGGTGCCCACGTCCACCACCGTCCGGGGGCAGCGGGCTACTGCCAGCTCCACCAGGAGTTCGGTCTCGGGCCGGGGGATGAAGACGCCAGGGCCTACGGAAAACTCCAACGACATGAACTCTTGCCGGCCCAGAAGGTACTGGAGCGGTTCGCCCTGCGCCCGGCGGGCCACCAACGCCCACAGCTTCTCCGCTTGCTCAGCGGTGAGGAGATGTTCCGGATGCATATACACCCGGTGAGGCATCCAGCCAATCACTGCGGCCAACAGCGATGCTGCCTCCCGGGCGGCCTCCACGGTACCGGCAGCTTTCAGGCGCTCACGCCCCTGCTGCAACGCTTGCCCGGCGTTCAACGGCCTATCCCGTCGGCTGCAGCCGCTGGGCCTGATCGTGTAGCCGCAGGGCCTCTACCAGCTCGTCCAGTTCCCCGGAGAGGAAGGCTTCCAGCCGGTGGGAAGTGAGCCCAATGCGATGGTCGGTCACCCGGGATTGGGGGAAGTTGTAGGTGCGGATGCGCTCGGACCGGTCTCCCGTTCCTACCTGGGAGCGCCGCGCCTCGGCCAATTCCGCGTGCTGAGCCTGGTGGGCCAAATCCAGAAGCCGGGCGCGCAACACGCGCATGGCCCGCTCTTTGTTCTTGTGCTGGGACTTTTCGTCTTGGCAGCTGACCACCAGACCCGAGGGCAAGTGGGTGATGCGCACGGCGGAGTAGGTGGTGTTGACGCTCTGGCCACCGGGACCGCTGGCACAGAAGACGTCGATGCGCAGGTCGTCCGGGTGGATGTCCACTTCCACCTCTTCAGCCTCCGGGAGCACGGCCACCGTGGCGGTGGAAGTGTGGATCCTGCCGCCCGCCTCGGTCACCGGGATGCGCTGGACCCGGTGCACGCCGCTTTCGAACTTCAGGCGGCTGTAGGCGCCCTGGCCTTCCACCATCATGATGACTTCCTTGAAGCCGCCCAGGTCGGTGGGGCTGGAGCTGACCAGCTCGGTACGCCAACCCTGGATCTCGGCATAGCGGCCGTACATCCGGTAGAGCACTCCGGCGAACAGGGCTGCCTCACCGCCTCCGGTGCCTGCCCGTATCTCCACGATTACGTTCTTGTGGTCGTTGGGATCCTCGGGCAACAGGGCGCGGCGCAAGGCCGCAACCAGCTCCTCTTCCTGTTGGAGCAGCCCGGCCAACTCCAGGCCGGCCAGTTCCCGCAGCTCCGGGTCGGTCTCTTCCTGCAGCATCTGCCGGGTCTTCTTGAGCTCTTCATGCACCCGCTTGAGGGCGCGGTAGAAAAGCACCAGTTCTTCCAGGCGGGCGTGCTCCCGGGCGTAGCGGGCGTATTCAGGAGACGCCGCCAAGCCGGGTTGGGCCAGGAGACTTTCCAGCTCGGCATGTTTAGCTAATATGGCGTCGAGTCTTTCAAACATACCACATCACCTCTGGGGGATTACCGCCTGCAAGGCGGTGACGGCCACCTGCACCTGCCCGTCGTCGGGCGGCCGGGTGGTAAGTTTCTGCAGCTGCAGGCCCGGCCATACCAGCGCCTGCACCCAGGGCGAGCGTGACCGCCCGGCCCACCGGATGACTTCATAGGAGAGGCCGGCCACCACCGGCAACAAGGACAACCTGAGCAGTATGCGCTGCCACAGGGAAGGCCACCCGAAGAAGCTGAACAGGAGCACGCTCAGAAGCGCCACCATCACCAGAAAACTGGTGCCGCACCGGGGGTGAAGCAGCGCGAACTGGCGCACCTCGGCCACCTCCAAGGGGCGGCCGTGCTCCCAGGCGTGGATGACCTGGTGCTCGGCCCCATGATACTCCAGAACACGCCGCACTTCGCGCATGCGGGAGATGGCGGCCAGGTACCCGGTGAGGATGAGGACGCGGAGCCCACCCTCGACCAGGTGAGGAGCCATGCCGAAGGCCCGGCCTATCACGGGTACCAGGACGGTGGGTAGCAGTATGAACAGCCCGATGACCAGGACCATAGCCAAGGCCACCGCGAGGACGGCTTCTCTTTTGTCCAAGTGGTCACCGGGGTCCTCCGACAGGTTGGCCGAGAGCAGCAGTGCCTCGACGCCGATGGCCAGGGTCTCGGCGAATCCGACTATGCCCCGCACCACCGGCCAGCGGTAGAGCCGGCTCCTGGTGTGCCACGGCGTCCCCGGGATGACCTCCACATGCACCCGGCCTGAAAAGGTGCGGACGGCCACGGCCCGGGAACGAGGGCCGCGCATCATGACTCCCTCCAACACCGCCTGGCCACCGTAACTGAAGGACAAAGCCATCCTCCCGGACTACTTCTTGACGTCCGTCATGCCGTATTTCCTGCGGAACCTTTCTACGCGCCCGCCCGTATCCACGATCTTCTGTACACCGGTGAACAGCGGGTGGCATTTGGAGCAAATCTCAACCTTGAGTACCTTCTTGGTGGATCCCACCGGATAGCTGGCACCGCAGGCACAGGTGATGACCGTACGGTGATACTGGGGATGCTTTCCCGCCTGCATCGCGAAACTCACTCCCGTCTTCTGCGCTAAGCGACACCAGTCATTCTATCAGGGTTTCGCCAGGCGGGCAACAGCCGCAGGGCAAGCAGCTAGGTCCTTGGTAAAGTCGCTGGACTTCCCACCCCTTGGCCACCGTCGCCCGCCAGTTAGCCTTGGCTGGTGAT
>DMHJ01000078.1:17748-21411 GCA_003449495.1 Clostridiales bacterium UBA8153 | reverse complement strand
AGGCTGCACACTGTCGTCCACTGCGCTTTCCCCTCCCCTGGTGCCTTCCTCAATCGAGTAGCATCATAGGCCACCGGCTTTCCCGCGACCGCCGCCAGCCCGGTTCGTCATCATGCTTTGATGGCACGGATGCACAGAAAGCCCGGCTGCCTGGAGAGCTCCTCGTAGTGGCGCGGGTCGCTGCGCTGGAATTCCGGGGTGGGGGTGGGCTCGAGCAGGCGTTCCAAGGTAAAACCGGCCGCCAGTAGCGGTCCGATCGCGGCCTGGAGTGGACGCCGGTAGGTAGGTACCGTAACCCGCATGCCGAAGCCCGTCCAGTCATTCTCGATGAACTCGGTTTGAAAGTAGTTCCCGGCCGGATGCAGTAGAAAGTCGGCAAAGGGATGGCCTGCAGAAAACACCAGCTGCCCGGGCCGGCGCAGCACCCGGAAGAACTCCCGGAAAACCCCGTCCCAGTCTCGCACATAGTCCAGAGTCAGTGCGCTCAGCACCAGGTCGAAAGAAGCACTGGCAAGGAAGTCCAAGGGATGCCCGAGGTCAGCCTGGATGACCTGGGCCCGCTGGCCCACGCGCGCCCGGGCCAACCCGACCATCTTCGGGCTGACATCCACGGCGACCACTTCGGCGCCGCGATCCAGCAGCCAGGCGGTGTAGAAACCGGGGCCGCATCCGGCATCTAGAACTCGCCTCCCGCTGACGTCAGGTACCAGGGACAAAGTGGCCGGACGCTCGTAGTAGGCGTTGTGGGGTTTGGTGTCGGCCCGGGCGGCGAAGGGCTCAGCCAACGTCTCAAAGGCCTGGAGAGCTATGGGCGGCGCTGCCCCGGGTTTCTCCATTGCGGATCATCCTTTCTCCAAGGTAGCTACGCCCGCCTGCGCAGACCGCCGGACAGCGGGTGCCGCGGGCATCATACCGCCATACCTCATACTAGCGGCCCGTGCAAGGACCGTCAATGCTCCAGCCCGCAGACTATCACCATCTCGGGAGCCAGCCACGACCGGGTTAGGGGCGCCGGGCCCGGCAAAAGCCTAGCTGCCGCTTCGCACCGGCTTTCCCCGGGCGGGGACCATCCCGGCCTCGATGCGGTGCCAGGCGGCGAGCGTACAGGGAAACCGGACCGGGAAGGCGAAAGGAATGGTGATTAGCTAGGCGAAGGAGGTCACCGCAACGGCGCTTCGCATCGAACCGGTCCACCGCCGGGAAGTGTTGGCCCTGGCCGGGCCCAGTCTCGTAGAGAACTTGCTGGTTAGTCTGGTATCCATGGTCGATCTCATGATGGTAGGTAGTCTGGGTGCCCCGGCCGTGGCGGCGGTGGGTCTTTCCAACCACCCCATCATGTTCTTTCAAGCCGTGTTCATTGCCCTCAACGTGGGTACCACCGCCCTGGTAGCCCGCTTGACCGGGGCCGGCGACCGGGCCACGGCTTCGGAAGCCGCCCGCCAGACCCTGGTAGTTTCGCTGCTGGTGGGTCTGACCATGGGCACCCTGGCCATGGTCAACGCCCGCCATGTGCTTGCCCTGATGGGGGCGGCCCCGGAAGTATTGCCGGGTGGCATCCGTTACTTCCAGGCCGTAGGGGCCGGGTTGGCGTTCAACGCCATGGCCATGAACATGTCTGCGACGTTGCGGGGCTCCGGCGACACCCGCACGCCCATGCAGGTGAACACCATCGCCAACTTGTGTAATGTCACGGGCAACTACGTTCTCATCTACGGCATGCTCGGTTTCCCCGCGCTGGGCGTATTCGGGGCGGGTATCGCCACCAGCATCGCCCGCTTGATATCCTGCACCTTGCTGGGACGCAGGCTGTTTTCGGGTTCTTGCCGCATCCATATCTCTTTCCGCCGCCGCTATCGCCCGGACTGGGAGCTGCTGCGCCGGGTATTGCGGGTGGGAGCGCCGACCGCCGGCGAGCAGTTTGTCCTCCGGGGAGGACAGGTCACCTTCCTGCGGGTAGTGAGCACGCTGGGTACCTCCACCATTGCCGCCCACCAGATCGGCATGAACATCCTGAACATGACCTTCATGATCGGCCAGGCTTTTGGAGTGGCCGCCACCACCTTGGTCGGCCAAGGTCTGGGGGCCCGGGATCCGGCCCGGGCCGAAGCTGCCGCCCGCACCGCCAGCAGGCTGGGCATGATCTTCGCAGGTATCCTCGCCGGCGGCTTTTTCTTCTTCGGACGCCAGCTGGCCTGGCTCTATACCCGGGATGCCGCGGTCATCGGCCAGACCGCGCTGGCGTTGCGCATCTACGCGCCCGCCCAGCCGGCCCAATCCACCCGGTTCGTGCTGGCCGGAGCCCTGCGGGGGGCGGGAGACACTCGTTGGCCCCTCTACGCCACGGCCGTCGGCGTCTGGGGCTTCCGGGTCCTCCTGGCCGCCACCCTCATCCAGGGATTGGGCTGGGGACTGGCCGGGGCCTGGGTGGCCATCGCCACCGATCAAGTTGCGCGCGCGCTAGTCATTGTCCGCCGCTTCAACGCCGGTCGCTGGAAGGCCGCGCGGGTGTGACCGGGCAGGAACTGCCGGCCTCCATCTCGAAGCCCTGGTTCTTATGGGTCACAGTAGGAGGCATATCCTTTGCGCGTTCCCGGTGCAGGTATCGGCCGGGCTTGGTGGGCGGGCCTGGCGCTGATGGCGGGCGGTCACTTTGCAGTAGACACCTACGCAGGCGTTTTGGTGGCGGCCATGCCCGCCCTGGCTAACCGGTTTGACCTCTCCCTGGCCCGGGCCGGGCTAGTGCTTTCCTTGGTCAGCGCTGCATCTTCCCTGTCCCAGCCGGTGTTCGGCCACTGGCTAGACCGCTCCGGCCTGCGCCCGTGGATGCTCTACGCCAGCCTGGTCCTGGCCGCGCTCTTCACCGGCGGCACCGGGCTGGCCCCCCGCTACGCCCTGCTTCCCGTTCTGGGGATCCTGGCCGGTCTGGGCGTGGCCCTATATCACCCGCTGGGAGCTTTGGCCATCAACGGCATGACCCAGCGTCACCGCGGGTTGGCCATGTCCATGTACTCGGCCGCCGGCACCCTCGGCTATGCCCTGGCTCCGGTGGCCGTGGTACCGTTGACCGCCCGCCACGGCGCCATGGCACTGGCTCCCTTGGCCGTGCCCGGACTACTTTTCACCATGCTCTACGTCTTTAGCCGTCGCATCTGGAGTGCCGGGTGGGGTGGGCGGCCCGAGCCGGCGCGCCGGGGTAGCCCGGCCGCCTGGAACTGGCCGCAGGTGATCATACTCAACGGCATCAACAGCCTGCGCGCCTGGGCACACATGGCGGTCGTGGCCTACCTGGCCTTCTACCTGCAGGGGCGGGGCTGGAGCCCCGGGGCAACGGGCTTGGCCCTATCCGTCCACATCCTTAGTGGGGCCGCGGGCGGTATCGCCGCAGGAGCCCTGTCCGACCGCTGGGGCCGCCGCCGGGTGTTCGCCGGGTCCCTGTTCTTGGCGGCCGGCTTTATCGCTGCCATCCCCCCGGCTACCACCGGCTGGACCTGGGTGTTGCTGGGCGCCTCAGGCGCCGCCGTCCAGGCCACTTTCCCGGTAGCCGTGGTGCTGGCGCAGGAACTATTGCCCGCCAACGCCGGGCTGGCCTCGGGCATGACCATGGGCCTGGCCTTCGGCCTGGGCGGGCTGGGCATCGCCGCCAGCGGCGCGATGGCCGACGCC
>DMHJ01000078.1:14918-17335 GCA_003449495.1 Clostridiales bacterium UBA8153 | reverse complement strand
ACAGCCAGCTCCGGTAGCCGAAAGGATGACTGGTCAATGAATTTGCGCGCGCTGCTTGCCGGCATCGTGGGCGACCGCTACCTGCTGACCGACCCGGAGGCCATGGCCGGCTATGGAAGAGACGAGTACCCCCGGGTCTTTTCCTCGCCCCGGGCGGTGGTACTCCCGGCCGGCACCGAGGAGGTGGCGGCGGTCATGGCGGTCTGCCACGAGCACCGGGTGCCGGTAACCCCCCGGGGCCGCGGCACCGGCCTCACGGGAGGGGCAGTGCCGCTCCACGACTCCGTCGTGGTCTCGTTGGAGCGCATGGAACGCGTGCTGGAAATCGATGAGGAGAACCAGATGGTGGTGGTGGAGCCCGGGCTCATCGTCAAGTCCCTGCACGATGCGGTGGAAGCTTGCGGTCTCTACTACCCGCCGGACCCGGCCAGCCTGGAGAGTTGCAGCATCGGCGGGAATGTGGCGGAAAACTCGGGTGGACCCCGGGCCCTGAAGTACGGGGTAACCCGCCATTACGTCAGCGCCCTGGAAGTGGTGCTGCCCGGCGGCCGGTTATGCCGCTATGGCGGTAAGTACCTGAAGAACACCATGGGTTACGACCTGCCCCATGTGTTCATTGGTTCTGAGGGCACCCTGGGCATATTCACCACCATCACCTTGCGGCTCATCCCCCTGCCTCCGGCCAGGCAGGACCTGCTCATCCCGTTCCCCAGCCTGGAACGGGCGAGCCGGGCCGTAACCGCCATACTGAACGGCCTGCGCGTGCTTCCGGCCGTGCTGGAGTTCATGGATGCTGCGTCCATCCGGGTGGCGGAAAAGGCTACCGGCAAGGAGTTCCCCCACGCCGGCGCCGGCGGCCACTTGCTGGTGCAGTTCGACGGTTCGTCCCCGGATGAGGTGGAGGCTCTCGCCGTGAAGGTGGGTGAGCTGTGTATCGAGCTGGGAGCAGCAGACGTGCTGGTGGCCACCTCCACCGCCATGCGTGACCGCCTCTGGCAGGCCCGCCGGGCCGTGTTGGAAGCGTGCAAAACCACCAGCGCCGCCACGGAATTCCACGACCTGAGCGTGGGAAAGGCCAACATCCCCCGCCTGGTGTCGGCCATGCATGGCCTGGGGGAACGGCACGGGCTGGAGGTAGCCTGCTTCGGCCACGCCGGCGACGGCAACGTCCATGTGGGCTTCATGAGCCAGGATGCCGGGAAGTTCGAGTCGGTGCTGGCCCGGCTCAATGCCGAGGTGGTGGAGGCCACTTTGGACCTGGGCGGCGCCATCAGCGGAGAGCACGGCACCGGATGCGTCAAGCGCGAGTTTGTCGGCCGGGCGCTCGGTCAGGCCGAGCTGGCTCTCATGCAGTCCATCAAGCAGGCCATCGATCCGGCGGGACTCATGAATCCCGGCAAGCTGATCTAACCCGGCCGGGGCCGTGCGCTTCACCGAAACCAGGCCTGCGTGATGGTGCCGGCAGCTGCCGCCGGTGGCCGCATCGAAAGGATGACCGCCCAAATGACGCTACCGTCCATGCTCTCCTCTATCTGCGGCCACCGCTACGTGCTGACCGACCCGGAAGCGACGGCAGCCTACGGCAAGGACGAGTACCCCCGGGTCTTCTCGCTGCCCCGGGCGGTGGTGCTCCCGGGCAGTACCGAAGAAGTAATGGCTTTGATGCGCGTCTGTCATGAGCAAGGCATCCCGGTTACCCCCCGGGGCCGGGGTACCGGACTGTCCGGGGGAGCCGTCCCCCTGGGCGATTCGGTGGTGCTCTCACTGGAACGGATGGAACGCATCCTTGAGGTCGATGTCGAAAACCAGATGGTGACCGTCGAGCCCGGTCTCATCTTGAAGTCACTCCATGATGCCGTGGAGCAGCACGGCCTGTTCTATCCCCCGGACCCGGCCAGCTTGGAGAGCTGCAGCGTCGGCGGAACCGTGGCGGAGAATGCCGGAGGACCCCGGGGCCTCAAGTACGGGGTGACCCGGCACTACGTGAGCGCCCTGGAAGTGGTGCTGCCCGGCGGCCGGCAGTTGCGCTATGGTGGCAAGTACCTGAAGAACACCATGGGCTACGACCTGCCCCACCTGTTCATCGGCTCCGAGGGAACCCTGGGCATATTCACCAGCATCACCCTGCGGCTCATCCCCCTGCCGCCGGCCAGGCAGGACCTGTTCATCCCCTTCCCCACCCTGGACCAGGCCAGTCAGGCCGTGACGCGCATTCTCAACGGTTTGCGCGTTACCCCGGCGGTGCTGGAGTTCATGGACGCCGCCTCAGTCCGCCTGGTGGAGAGAGCTACCCAAAAGAAGCTGCCCCACTCCGGAGCCGGCGGCCACCTGCTGGTGCAGCTGGACGGTTCCTCCCCCGAGGTAGTGGACGATCTCACCGTCAGAGTGGGCGAGCTGTGCGCGGAGCTGGGAGCCGA
>DMHJ01000078.1:526-14504 GCA_003449495.1 Clostridiales bacterium UBA8153 | reverse complement strand
CTGCCGGAGGCATGCAAGACCCTGAGCGGAGCGGTGGAGGCCCACGATCTCACCGTACCCCGGTCCGGCATCCCCCGGTTGGTGGCTGCCATGCACCACCTGGCGGAACGCCACGGGCTGGAGGTAGCCTGCTTTGGCCACGCAGGCGATGGCAACATCCACGTGAACCTGATGAGCCAGGATGCCGGGAGGTTTGAATCGATACTGCCCCAGGTGAATGCGGACGTAGTCGGTACTACGCTGGAACTGGGGGGCTCCATCAGCGGCGAGCACGGAACCGGGTGCGTCAAGAAGAAGTATCTACGGCAGGCGCTGGGTCAAACCGAGCTGGCGCTCATGCAGGCCATCAAGGGCGCCATCGACCCGGAAAACCTCATGAACCCCGGCAAGATCTTCTGACGCAAATCACCTTGGGCCCGGGTATGCCAGCGGCGGAGACCGGAACATGGTCGCTACCCCTCCAAAGAGATGGGCGCCTGGGCGCCAGTTCCCCCGGGACAGGTCGCAGCGGTAGAAGGATACCCTTGCTGGAGTCGGGGTTCCGGCAATCGCCAGGCGCTGGCGATGCCGCCCACCACCAAACATGCCGTTACCGCGAACAGCGCCGGGTAGGAGGTATGCCGTACCAACACTCCCCCGGCCACGGGCAGTAGGCCCAGCGGGGTGGAGAGGGTGTTCATCAGGCCGATGTAGGTGGGACGATTACGGTCGTCCACGATCTCCAGAAGGTAGTTGGTGAACGCCATCCACATGCCACCGCCAAAGCATGCGCCAAGGATGGCGAAGATGAAAAGGTGCAGGATGAACACCAGGGCCCCGGGTACCGGCCCCGCCAGACGCCGCGAGATCAGGGCAAACCCGGGCATGACCAGCTGCGCGACCGCCATGACTTGGAGGAGACGGCGGTTCCCACAGCGGTCGGCCAGGTTACCCCAGAGCATGCCGCCGATGATGCTCCCGGCCATCTGCGCCGACACGAAGGCGCCCACTGCCCCCGGCCCAAAACCCAGTTCCAGGCGGCTGTGCACGATGTAGAAGGGCAGGGCGAGCATGTACATGCTCATCATCGCCCGGGCCACCATCAGCCGGCGAAACCGGGGGTGGGCACGTACAGCTGAAGGCAGGCTCTTGAGGTACCGGCCCATCGCTACCGGAGTCGCCGGGGCGGGCGGCTCCCGGAGCAGGCAGGTGGCCCCCAGGGAGAGGGACAGGAATAGGAGCCCCAAGCTGAAGATGGCTGCATAGTTCAAGGGATAGCCGGGCACCGGCCTACTCATCAGTTCCCGGATCACCCACCCGGCGGCAAACCCGCCGAGACCGCCCACACACTGCATGGTGCCCAGCAGGCGCCCGCGCCGCTCCAGCGGTATGGTGCGGGCTAGGATGTCGGTCCAGGGCACGCCGCCGATGCCATCGGCTAGGGCCAAGAGAGCCAGGGCGATGAAGAAGGCGCTCAAGGCGACGCCGGGTAACCCCGGAGTCAGCAGGCCCGCAGTCAGAGCCAGTGCCAGGACGCACAGCCGGCTGACCAGCGCCCCCCCCACCAATAAAGGCTTCTTGCGAGCAAGCCCTTGGGCGATGCCGGCAACGAACACCTGGGGCAGCAGGTGGCCGGCGTTGCGCACGGTGGTGACCATGCCGATGATGAGCGGTGAGGAGGTCAGGGTGCTGACAAATAGCGGCAGGATGGTGGCGCTATCGATAAACGCCGAGCCCGTGAAAAAGAAGCTGCCGTCAAGGAGTAGGAGCCGGTAGTTCCAGGCCGCCTGAGCCTTCCGCTCATCCCGTCTCTCGGCCGGCACGACCGTACGCAAAGGCCGCCAGGACACCCACTCACCACCCTGAAACCAGCATGGACCACCCAAGGAGAGAGTCTAACACCAAGCTCATCAGCCCGCAAGGTAGCCGGCCCGTCCCAGCCGCTTCCATCTACGGGGCTTTCCGGCCTGGAGTCGATGGATGTCGCGGCGGCGGCGACCGCCCCCCTTGCGCCCGCCGGCAGAAAACCGGGCCACCAGGCGACATACCCGGGTGGCCCGCCACAGCGTTGTCGTTTACCCTAGGAACTGGTGCTGATGTCGGCTTCGGACAGAAGCACGTAGGGCAGCAACATGTCCCACAGCTGCTTGCGTTCCCGGCTCAAAGCCACGATGTGGTCTTTGAACGCGGTAAAGGCATCTATCGAGAACATGCAGTCCTTGACCCGGCCGGTGATCTCGCCGTTCTCCACTTTGTAGCCCAGCCCGATAACGCCGTTGATCTGACCGCTGTACAGGTTCCCCGACCAGGCGCCTTCCAGTTGGTCCACGACGATGCCCTGGCCCATGTCCCGGAGCATGGCCGGGAAGCTGGAGTCGCCACCCTCCACCACCAGGTTGGACACGTCTATAGAGGGCAGATCGGACAGGGACTCACGCTTGCCGTTGCCGGTCGGGCCTGCGCCCATGGCGGCGGCGGTACGCAAGTCATAGAGGAAGTTGGCCAGTACCCCCCGCTCGATGATGGGGAGCCGGCGGGCGGGCACCCCTTCATCGTCACAGGGCACGGTGCCGGCGCCGTACGGACGCAGGGGATCGTCGTAGACGCTGAAGACCGGAGCGGCCACTTGCTCGCCCAGGCGCTGGCGCCAAGGGGAGATGCCCCGGTATACGGCCTGCCCGTTGATGCAGGCGGTCAAGGGACCCAGGCATTCGGACAGCGCGGTCGGGGTCAGGATCACCGGATACTTGCCTCCGGCCAACCCCACATTGGTCTTCCCCAGTTTGAGCTTGGCGATGACGTCCCGGGCCAACGCCACCGGGTCGCCCTGCAGCCGGGCGCTGAACTCAGCCTCCCAGGTGCTTAGAAAGTTCTCGGGCTCCACCAACAGGCCCCCGCAGACTAGGCCATAATAGGTCGTGGCATACTCAATGTCTAACCCGGAACTGTTGACTATCCTCACGCTGCCCCGGCCCCGGTGGACCTGGGCCATGGTCATGACTTGGGGGTCGTAGGCGGTGACCGTATCCACCATGGCCTGACCCCGCTCCACCATGGTCTCCACGGGCAGCTCCAAGACCTGCCGGTCGTAGTTGGCCACCGCCGGGAGTTCCGCCAGGCCGGGGAAGTCGAAACCTCCCTTGGCGCCGAACTCGGCCACCGCCCGCGCGTTATCGACCAGAAGCTGCGGGTCAGTCAACCGGGTGGTGGTGGCAAACCCCACCTTGCCGTCTCTGAACACGCGCAGGGCGACGCCTCCCAGGACACGGGAATGGATGAGCTTGAGCCGGTTGTTCTCAAACTCCACCGGCGTCTCGTTCACACTCTGGCTGTAGGCTTCCGCCGCCTGGCAGCCGCTTCTCAGCGCCAAGTCGATAACCTGCTCCAGCATCACTTGTTCCCCCCCACCACCACGTTCCTGATGCGGATATGGGGAGCCCACTCGCTGGTAGGCAAGGGGCTCTGGCTCCATTTACCGCAGCCACCCGGTCCTTCATGAGCTGTAAAGTCGGCGCCCACCATGTCAATGTTGCGTAGGGTCACGAAGACGTTGCCGGTAAGGTTCACATCCCGCACCGGCTCGGCCAGGCGTCCGTCCCGGATCATGTAGGCCCGGCCGGCAGAGAAGGTGAACATCTCGCCGTCGGTCTGCCCGCCGTAGGAATCCACGGCGTAAAGGCCCAGTTTAACCCCGGCGAGCATGTTCTCGAAGGTGGCCTCCCCGGCTTCGATACAGGTGTTGCGCATGCGGCAGATGGGTGGAAAGGTGTAGTCCAAGGCCCGGGCGCTCCCGGTGGGGCGCTCGCCCATGCGCGCCGCCGACTGGCGGTTATGCAGGCGGCCCACCAGGACTCCTTCGCGGATCAGGTAGGTTTTTTCCGTGAGCACGCCCTCGTCATCGTACTTGAGATAACCCCGGGCGCCCGCATCCAGGCCTGAGTCGTAGATATTGAGGAAAGGCTGGCCGAACCGGGTACCCAGGGTCATCACTTGGGCCAAGCTCGGGTTCTCGGCCACGTCATCGCCTTCCGAGAGATGACCGAACGCCTCGTGGGCGAAGATCCCGGCCAGCCGGGGGTCGCAGATCACCGTGTACTCCCCTCCGGTGACCACGGGAGCGTCCAAAAGCTCCACCGCCTGGCGACACGCCTCGCGGACTTGGTCTTCCTGGCCCTCCGCCACTGCAAAGTCCCGGGAGGAACCAAAGCCCACCCGGCCCAGTTGGGTGTTGCCATCGCGGGTGGCGAAGGCGGTCGCGCCGCCCGCCAGGTCCAGTTTCTCTTGCTCTAGGTAGGTGCCTTCGGAATTGGCAAAGTACAGCCTGCTGTGTTTGTCACTGTAGTAGACGCTGGAACTCTGTATGGGGCCCCCGTAGGACAGGATGATGTCGTTATAGCTGCCCATCAGCGCCATCTTGTCGGCCAGACTGAGCCGGCGGGGGTCTTTAGCCACGTCCAGCGCCACTTGATCCTCCACCACGGGCACGGCTGCCAGCTGTCCGCCCTCGGAGCGGGCGCTCAGCCGCGCCTGGGTGCATGCCAGTTGCAGCTTTGCCTCCAGATCCTTGAGGTCATTGAAAGAGACGAAACCCCAACCCCCATTGGTGAGAGCGCGGATGTTCCCGCCAAACTCGATGGACTTGCCCACGCGGTCCAAGTCCCGGCCCTTAAAACCAAGACTGGTAACATGACTCTCTTCGACCCGGACCTCGATGTAATCGGCTCCGCCCAGCCGCACCAGGGTCTGCAACAGCTCTCGCAAGTGCTCCCCTCCCTCACGCGTCTTGCCCAATGACCGCAGTCTTTCGCCTGACGCCGTAGATTCTCCTTTACCCAATAAGCTCTGACCTCACCGGGGCCCGGCTGCAGGCGACCCTGGGGCGGGCTCCGCCGGGATGGCCTGGTTTCCCGTGCCGGCTACCGGCCCCGCTAACTTCCCCAGCCCAGGCCGACCACCCCGTAGGTGACGATGACCACCGGCACCAGGGCGTAGCCCGGGGAGAACAAGTACGAGGCCAGCACCATCGAAGTCCCTCCCAAAAGCACCAATCCGGCGCGGGACGGGCGCGTGGTGGACCGTGGGATCACCAGCCCGGCGTGGATCCAGCCTGCCGCCACCAAAAGCGCAGCTCCTAGTTCCATTGCGGGAATGCCGCGCCCGCCTGCAAACCCCTGCAAAAACAAGACCAGCCTGTTGATGGCGAAGACCACGGCCAACGCGAGCATGACAAATCCGGCAGTACGGCGTCTCAGTATGGTCTTCATGCGCTACCGCCTCCTTGTAAACTGCGAACGGGGATACAGCGGAAACCGCGCCCAAAGACGACTCCACCACCGGTCCTTGGGCTACGCAATGGAAGTTGGAGGGTGAAGTCGACCGGTGTCTCCCCGGCACGCCGGCAGACGGGACGTTACGGGCTCCCTACGGCTGGTTACTGGGAAGACGCAACGCTAGTATACTCCGGCCCGTCCGCCCGCACAAGAACTGGCAACCGCCCGGCTGATGGGGGGCGGCTCCAGAGGCGCCGGCTGCCAGTAGCTACTAGGGTGGGATTTTGCCAGGCCGGGCAGACCTCGCTACCCTTCCCCGTCGGCCCTCTGGCAGCAAATGGCATAAAAACTGCCGCTTTCTGAGGCAGGAAAACTGGAGCTTGACCACGAATGGTGCCATGCGTTAGTTGCCCTTCCCAGGAGCCAAACCCCGGCATCCTGCCCCAGTCAAAGGAGGTTGATGATGCTTGTAGACCGCTTTTCACTGCGGGTATGCGCCACGTTACTCCTTGCCATGGTGCTGGTGTTTGCCTGGGTGGCCGGGCCGGCCGTGGCTTCCACTGTGATTCATCAAGTTCAAAGAGGCGATAGCCTGTATGCCATTGCACGCCGGTACGGCGTCTCCATAGACGCGCTGGTTCGGGAAAACCAGATCACGGACCCGGACCGGCTATCCGTTGGCATGCGGCTGGTGATACCCTCTGGCACGGTCATACATGAGGTAGCCAGAGGCGAGACCCTGTCCGGCATAGCGCAGCATTACGGTGTTGACTTGGAAAGCCTGGTGGCCGCCAACGACATCGCCAATCCCCACCTCCTGCAAGTCGGGCAACGCCTGGTCATCCCCGGAAGGGAAGCCGCGGGCGCCCGGGCCCCGGCGGTGAGTCGCTCAGGCCCGGCGGCACCGGCGGAGGACCCGGGCCGTGATGACGTCATCACCCACACGGTGGTCGGCGGGGACACCCTCTGGGACCTCGCCCGGCAGTATGGAACCACGCCCCCAGCCATTGCGGCGGCCAGTGGCATTGGGGTAAACTCCACGCTCCAGATAGGCCAGCTCCTGACCATTCCCGCGCCGACTGCGGGCGCCGAAATTGCCGGAGCCCGTGCCGTACCCTGGCGGGAAGTCCACCGTATGTTCCGGGTGGGCGCCACGGCCCGGGTTACCGATGTAGATACTGGTCTGACCTTCCAGATCGTAAGGCGCGGCGGCACCAACCACGCCGACTGCGAACCCCTTACCGCTACCGATACCGCTACTATGCGCAGGATCTGGGGCGGCTGGAGCTGGGATCGCCGGGCCATCGTGGTAGAGTTCGATGGTCACCGCATTGCCGCTTCCATGCATGCCATGCCCCACGGGCGCGACAGCATTGCGGGCAACCAGTTTGCCGGCCATTTCTGTGTGCACTTTCTCAATAGCATGACCCACGGCAGCGCCTACACCGCCTCGGGCATCGCACAGAGAGACGCCCAGCACCAGGCTATGGTGAGGAAAGCAGTCGGAAGGTGAGACCCAGCATAGGTTGCCCGCAACCGTCCAGGTTGCGGGCTTTCCGTTGCCGGCGTAAGCCCGGCCAGGGTTGGCAGGTGTGGAGCCGGGTACGCCCACGCCGCTCACAGGCGAAGCCAGCGCGGAAGCCCGGTATAGACCGTAGCTGCCGCCCCGGGTGACCTCGCCGTCCAAGCCGGGCCGGCACTCCCAAAGGAACCCTCTCCCTGACGGCGAAGTGTTACCGCCGGCGGCCGGATGCGCCACCGTGCGGTTACTGCCCCGGCTGACTCGGACAATGTAGTTGCCAGAGGAACCTGCGGTGCCGGGGCCGGCCTACTGCTTTTCGCCGAGTGGGTGCGGAAACCTGACTCGACGCACGACAGGAAGCGGACGAGCGGCGAAGACTTCTCTCAACCGGGTGTGGCTTGACGCCTTGTTGGGAGAGTTTCGCCGCCCGAGGGCACGTCGATGCAGGCTCGCGGTAGGTCGGCGTTTGTCCTGCCGGCATAAGGTAGCCGCCGACTTCAATGGGCCATCAACAGCTTGGTGGCCGGGGGTGGCCCGGACACCTCAAGCGGAGCGGATGTAAGCTGTTCGGCGGAATCCGCAATGAGGCAGGAATCGGCGGTAGCATCAGGATGGCCGCCGTTTCCAGCAACGGAGGCCGTTTCCCCGGTTGGTCGCCCAAAGCTTACCGCCGGGGAATCCAGCTCAGCACACCGGGAGGTAGGGTCCATGTCGCTGATGTTCCTGCATGGCCGGTTTTTGCCCGTAGAAGAGGCCACCGTGCCGTTCCTGGACCGGGGCTACCTGTTCGGCGACGGAGTCTACGAAGTCTATCGCCTGTACGGCGGACGACCGTTCGCCCGCGAGCTTCACGTGGATCGCTTCTATGCCAGCTGTAGTGGTATCAGCCTGGAAGTGCCAGGCACTCGACAGGAGCTGGTGGGTATCCTGGACCGCATTGAGGCCCACGCCCCGGCCCGCTCTTACATCTACTTCCACCTCACCCGCGGACCGGCGCCCCGCCTGCATGCCTGGCCCGATGCCTGCAACCCGGCGTTGGCGGTCATGGCCGTTGAGCTCGGGCCGGTGCCCGAAACTTGGTACCGCCGGGGCGTCGCCGTCATCACTTACGAGGACATACGCTGGGCCAGGTGCCGCGTGAAGTCCTTGAACCTCTTGCCCAACTGCATGGCCATGAGCGAGGCCCGGGCCCGGGGCGCGGCCGAAGTCCTTTTCGTCAACCGGGAAGGGTTCGTAACCGAGTCGGCGACGGCCAGCGCGTTTGCGGTAATCGGTGGTTACCTGCGGACGGCCCCTCTGACTTTCAACATCCTGCCCGGCGTCACCCGGCACCTGGTACTCGAATCGGCCCGGGAGTCGGGGCTCCCCGTGCGTGAGTCCGCCTTTACCCTGGAGGAGCTCCAGGAGGCTTCGGAAGTGTTCATCACCAATACCCCTTTTGAAATTCTCCCGGTAGCGGTCATCGATGACCGGCCGGTGAGGGGACCGGGGCCCATGACCCGGGAACTCATGCGGGGCATGGCCCGGCGAGTGGAGGAAGAGACTGGGCACCCGGCCCAGTGTAGCGTGGCCCTGGGGTAACCAAGGCCGCCGCGGCGATGAGGTAGCCCCGCCGCCTTGACTGGGTTGGGCGTCCGCCGTTATATTAGTAGCCTGGTCAGTTATAGCCTGGGAGTGTAACCATGCCCGGCGGCTGTCCCGGACGGGACCCGCGATTCCGGAAACCGGCCGATGTGCGCTACGCCCGTTGCCCTCATTGCGGCGAGAGCGCGGAGTTTTCCGTACCGATGGGGCCCTGCCTTGTCCGTCGTGCAAGAGGCCGGTGGTAAACCCCGGCTTTAACTCTGGATGTGCCGCCTGGTGCAGGCATGCCGCGGAGTGCCCAGGAGCTGCCATGGAGTACCCAACGGCAAGGCCGGAGCCGCACGCCTACCGCCAGTGTAGGGGGTAGGCACCCGGAGGCCGGCAGCCTACGCTGCGGCTTTCCTGCAGCTTGAGGAGGGAGCCTCGCGTGTCTGGCTCTTCGTGGGTTCCCCGTGGGGAAAATGGACGGTGTGGTGATTGAGGCACTCACATCAGCTCACCGGCACCAGCGTCGGCACCGGCTAGAGGGCTAGACGTTCCGCGAGAATGATTGCCCCGGGCCAGCGCCTGAGCGCTTCCGGGGTAGTTATCTCAACGTAACTTCCGCCTGACTGTCGCCCGCCTGGCCTGCGTTGCGTTGCCGGGTTGCCGGAGCGGGGAGTCGGTGGGTGGAGGTTTTCTCTCCGTTGCCTCGAAACCATGGACAACAACCTGAGGAGGTATGCGGTGACAGCGTTCGGCCACAACTGTTCCCCGGAGGAACTGGTGCGCACCCTCCCCAGGGCCGCCGCCCTTGGCTACACCCACCTGGAGGTGCGCGTCCAGGAGACCCCACTCGAAGCTTTCTGGACTCCCGAGTATTGCCGGGAGGTGTCGGCCGCGTGCAGCCGGTACCAGGTGAGCCTGAGCTTCCACGCCTCGCAACGCATCAACCTTTCCGACCCCTCGCCCCGGTTTGCCGCTCCCAGTCACCAGCTGGCCGGGGCCTCGCTGGAGGCGGCCGCCGGGGTGGGGGCGCGCTGGGTGAATTTCCACTTGGGTATGGGCTACGATCGCGACACGCCCACTCACCGCCGGCAGGCTCTGGAGTGCGCGCTGCCGGCCTTGACCACCCTGGTTGAGATGGGAGGTCGCTTGGGGGTGGCCGTTACCATCGAGAACTTGTTTAGGCTCCCCAGGGCAGACCTGTATTACCTGGGCGAACGCCGGGAGGACTTTTCTTACCTGCTGGGAAACTGTCCGGGCCTGGGCTTCTGCTACGACTCCGGCCATGCCAACTTGGAACCGTCGCCCCTGGCCTGGGTAGAGGAGTTTGCCCCGTTTCTGGTGAGCGCACATCTCCATGATAACGACGGTCACAGCGACCGCCACCTGCCTCCCGGCGATGGCAACGGCAGTGTAGACTGGCCGGGCCTCCTGGCCGCCCTGGGAAGAGCCAACTACCGTGGGCCCTTCATTCTTGAAGGCGTAGAGCGCACCTGGATCGAAGGGAAGACTTACCTCGTTGGTCTGTTGGATCCGGTTAGATGCGCGGCGGCCGGGAGCGTGTCAGGAAGGTTGGAGTAGGACACGGGCAACTTGCCCATCCAGGGCTACTGCAGCTGCCGGGCAGTCCGGCATGACGGCGGCCGCTCCTGTTCTTCATGCCGGGGGCGGCCGGGTCTCACCGGCCACGACGGCACAGGAGCAGAGGCGAGGCCCGGCTCGCACTGCCACGACTGACCACGATGACCATGGTGACGGCCAACGCCGGCGGCGTCGCAGCCTCCGCCATCGCCTGCCGGCCGAGTGGTCCTGGCTTCAACCAGGAAATCCCGGCCGCCCAGGCGAAACTTGCCCAAGGGTCCGATGCCAGGCCGGAAAAGGAGGTGGGACCGGAAGGCCGGCCGCCGAGGCTCCTTCCCCAATGACCAGCATCCCGTCGGGCGCAACTTGCTGTAGCTAATGGGTTGAACAGGTGAGATCGTCTAGCCGGTAGCGGATAAAGCGGCAGGCGCTCCGGTGGAGCGCGGGAGGTGGGGCAGGCCTCCAATGGCCGGTCCCAGCGAGGCAGCGTGCACCCAGCCTGCATCGCACTCCCAGGCGGGCGGGGGTCCCGGGCCCAGGCCCCCCAGTGGCAGCCGGTTTTGCAGAGCGGGCCAAGCCTCTGGCGAAAGGAGAGAAATCCTGGTCCTGGGGGCTGGCTGCACTGGTTGCGGTCAGCCGGTTGGGGACCAGGAGCATATATGGCGTTCTCCCTGCCTGAACGGTTCTTCCAGTGGGCATACCAGGAACGCGCCGAGATGGTGCGGCGCATGGCCGGCGGCGAGCAGATCGCGCCCGAGACCATCTTCCTGAACTTCACGCGGCATTGTCCCACTTTCGTTTCCCAGGGTCCCGCCGGTCTCAACGGCGCCGTCAAAGGCGTCGGCTTCATCCCCAAGGCCGAGTACCTGGCGGAGACCACGGCCGACTACCTTGAACACATCGGCCGGGGCTACCGGGAAGGCTACAGCCAGGACGGCCTGCAGCTGCTGGTCAAGCATATCTGGGGTGCCCACTGCGCTGAGCGCATTGACTTCTCGCGGCTGGGGTCCCTGGAGCTGGCCAAACGGCACAGCTGGACCAATTATACGGCCAACCCGGAGCTAACTTTGTGTTTCTTCCAGCCTCCGGCCGTCTCCTTTGAGGTGCGCGGCCGGGTGGAGATCCAGGAGAGCGGTCCTTACCACACCTTCATCAACGCCCAGCACGATACCTATCACCGCCCGGCGCCGGAGAAGTGGCCGTCGCGCCCGGCCTATATCATCCACGTTGCAGAGATCTGGGACAATTCCGCCAGCAAGGAGGGGTTTGGGACCAGGCTCCTTTAGGGACCATAATAGGAGGGGCACCGGGCCCAGGGCCGGGGGAAGCGGGCGGTGGCCCGGCCGGGTCGCTACCGGATACCGTAGCTGTCCAGTAACCAGAGCGCATCCGGCTCCAGGCGGGTGGCCGGCAGTTTGAGTAGGTGGAGACACAGGGACAGCCTGGCGGCAGCTTCCAGCGCGTGGCTGAGCGTTACCGCCTTTTCGAGACAGGAACCTACGGTGATCGCGCCGTGGTTCACCAAGAGTGCGGCGGGTGAGTGCAGCAAGGCGTCACCGGCGGCGTGGGCCAGCTCTTCCGAGCCGGGAAGGCAAAAAGGCACCCTCGGTAGATCCACAAAGGCCACGCTTTCGAGGCTCACCGGCGAAATGACCGTTCCCGTGACTCCCAAAAGGATGCTCAAAGGACCGTGGCTGTGCACTACGGCACCGGCTTCTGGCTGCTTGGCATAGATGGCTAAATGCAGGCCGGCCTCCACGGAAGGCTTGCCCAACCCCACCGGCCTGCCTCCGGCATCCAGCCAGACCATGTCTTTGGCCGCCAGCCTGCCTTTGTGGCGCCCACTGGGAGTGATGAGATACCCTCGCCCGGCCCGGCAGCTGACGTTGCCCCCCACCGGCGTGATGAGGCCTGCTCGATAGAGCTCCCGCACGGCCAGGGCAAGAGCCTGTCTGAGCTCATGCATGTCCATCCCGCCTTCACCAATTCCTGGGACTCGCCAGCATCCAGGGATGACGCCTATGCTATCATCCCAGGTATCCGCCGCAATGACTTCCCGGCAGCGCTACTGCCCGGCTTGCCCCGCGGTTCGCGAAGGGACGGCTGGCAGCAGCGACAGACTGACGCGGCCACGCCGGCACGCACCCCGGAGGTTGCACCGGCCCTGGGCGTGAGCCAACTCGCCGGCGGCTCCCGCGCCGCCCCGGGTTAGCCCCCCGGGGAGGCGGCCTTCCGGAAGGCCAACTTGCCGTCGAGTGCGTCCACCTCTATATGGTCACCTTCGCCGAACTCGCCGCGCAGGAGACGCATGGCCAAGGGGTCTTGCAGCTCTCTCTGGATGGTTCGCTTGAGCGGCCGTGCACCGTAAACCGGATCGAACCCCAGCTCGGCCAAGTGCGCCTTGGCCCCGGGTGAAACCTCGAGTCCTAGGCGGCGCTCAGCAAGAAGTGATTGCAGCCGCGCCAGCTGGATATCGACAATGCCCAAGAGGTGCTCGCGGCTGAGCGAATGGAAGACGATGATGTCATCCACCCGGTTCAGAAATTCGGGCCGGAACGCATGGCGCAAAGCTTCCATGGCGCGTTGGCGCGACACTTCCTCGTCGGCTCCGTTCCGGTCTTTGATCCATTGGCTACCCACGTTGGACGTCATGATGATGACGGTATTGCGAAAATTCACCGTCCGCCCGTGACTGTCGGTCAGGCGTCCCTCATCGAGAATCTGCAGCAAGACGTTGAATACTTCGGGATGGGCCTTCTCGATCTCGTCGAACAGCACCACGGAATAGGGACGACGTCTCACCGCTTCGGTGAGTTGACCGCCTTCCTCATAGCCCACATAACCCGGCGGTGCCCCGATCATGCGTGAAGCGGTGTGGCGTTCTTGATACTCGCTCATGTCAAGCCGGACCATGGCCTCTTCCGCATCGAAGAGAAACTCGGCCAGGGCCCGGGCCAGCTCCGTCTTACCCACGCCCGTGGGGCCGAGAAAGATGAAGGAGCCCGCGGGTCGCTGGGGGTCCTGCAGCCCCGCCCGGGCCCGGCGCACGGCATTGGCTACGGCCGCAATCGCCTCATCCTGTCCCACTACACGCCGGTGCAGGCGCTCTTCCATGGAGATGAGCTTCGCCACTTCGCTTTCCAGTAACCGGGTTAGGGGAATGCCCGTCCAGCGCGCGACGACCGCGGCGATGTCATCCGGACTGACCTCTTCTTTGAGCATGGGCGAGTCTCCCTGAAGCTGGCGGAGGCGTCGTTCCTGCTCCCCAAGGAGCAGCTCCAATTCGCGCAGGTCACCGTAACGCAGCTTGGCCGCCTGTTCCAGGTCCGCCCGGCGTTCGGCGTCGTCGATGCGGGTGCGCGTCTGCTCGATCTTCCCCTTGGTCTCGCGCAGCGCTTGGATGGCCTGCTTCTCCAGCTGCCACCGGGCGGTCAGCGCGTGCTTTCGCTCCTGCAGATCGGCCAGCTCCACCTCGATGCGTTGCAGCCGCTGCCTGGACTCCTCATCTTTTTCCTTGCGCAAGGCTTGGGCTTCGATCTGCAGCTGCAAGCTGCGGCGCTCCGCCTCGTCCAGCTCCGTAGGCAGAGAATCGATCTCCATGCGTAGCCGGCTGGCGGACTCATCCACGAGGTCGATGGCTTTATCGGGCATGAACCGGTCGTTAATGTAGCGATGGGAGAGCACTGACGCCGCCACTAAGGCGGCATCCTGGATGCGTACACCGTGGTGCACTTCGTAGCGCTCTTTGAGGCCGCGCAGGATGGAGACGGTCGCCTCCACGCTGGGCTCGTCCACCAGGACGGGCTGGAACCGCCTCTCCAGCGCCGCGTCTTTTTCGATGTGCTTGCGATACTCGTCCAGCGTGGTAGCTCCGACCGTGCGCATTTCGCCCCGGGCCAGCACGGGTTTGAGCAGGTTGGAGGCGTCCATAGCTCCTTCGGCGGCGCCGGCGCCCACCACTGTGTGCAGCTCATCGATGAAGAGGACCACCTCACCCTGGGCCCCAGTCACTTCCTTGAGCACGGCCTTAAGCCGTTCCTCAAACTCGCCCCGGTAC
>DMHJ01000078.1:0-202 GCA_003449495.1 Clostridiales bacterium UBA8153 | reverse complement strand
CTCAAACTCGCCCCGGTACTTGGTCCCGGCCACCAGCGCCCCCAGGTCCAATGCCACTACGCGCTTGCCCTTGAGACCCTCGGGGACATCGCCGCGGATGATCCGCTGAGCCAGTCCCTCCACAATGGCGGTCTTACCCACACCGGCTTCCCCCACCAAGACCGGATTGTTCTTGGTGCGGGGGGGCAGCCCTTTCATGACC
>DMHJ01000244.1:6166-12680 GCA_003449495.1 Clostridiales bacterium UBA8153 | reverse complement strand
TCCCGCGGTTCCACCCTGATTGACCGGGCCAGACCCGGTCCCCTCGTTTGCGGTAACGGCCGCGACCGGCCGGAGCGGCCTACGCTCGACACCTGATCTGCTTGACCGCCCTGCTCGGAGGTGGTTTTCGGGTCGCGATGCCGGGGGGAACTCTCAGTCGCGGTTCCCCTGCCCTGTCGGTCCGCCGGCCCTACTCGTCCTCGTCATCGCCCAACCTGGCTCTTTTGAGTAAATTATACGGGCGCTCGCTGGCGACTGTCAACACGCCCGCCCGCACGCCCCCCCCTGCCCGGCGCCGTCCCCTCAAGGGGTCGCGGCCTCCCGGGCCAGCCGGAGCGTCGCTGCCAGCAGCGGTGGACCTTCCGATCCACCTGCCGGCCAGTGCTCGGACAGGACCGCCAGGGCGCAGCCGTAGGCGGCGACTTCGCGGTCCTGGGCAGTTGCCCTCTCCGGGAGCCTGGCAACGGCCGCTCGCGTTGCCGCTCGAACCCGCTCGCCGAGGTCCTGCGGGCACCGACTCGATACCCCGGGCCGCCTCGAACAAACCAGCAGCACGGTGGAGCTGACGGCGGCTTTCCCTGCCTGGTGCAGGCTGTGCGGGCTCTCGCTGTGGATGGGCCATGCAGCCCTGACCCGGAAGCCGGAGTCGAGCACGGACCACGCCAGCGCTTCCCATGCCTCCGGCCGCTTGTGAGCGAACATCAGCGTCAGCAGGCCGTCGGGATGTAGCACCCGGCGCATCTCCTGGAAGCAGTCCTTCATGCGCCGTCGATAGTGAGCGTCGGCCTCAGCACGGGAGTTCCACCGGGAACGGTTCACCACGGCCTCGCGGCCCTTTTCCGTAAGCGCCCCCCGGAACAGATCGGGGTGAGTATGTCTCAGGCTGCGCTTCAGCCACACGTAGAAGAAATCGGACAGCTCAGCATACATCACGTTATCGTAATAGGGCGGATCTACGCAGACCAGGTGAACCGCTCCGTCGGGCACTTGCGTCAGGCCGGCGGCGTCTCCGTGCAACAGCTTGACACCGTTGCCGCGGGGCAACAGCCCGGCCAACTCACGATAAGCTCGCACCACCTGCCCTACCGACCACGGCAGGAGTTTCCGAGCCCCGTCGATTTCGGCGTAGCTCCACTTGAACCCGAAGTCATGGCGGTCGAATGTCCCCGCCACCACCCCCCTGCCCGCGTGCCACCGGCAAAGGAGCGAATTGTAGCCCGCGGCCTTGTCCAGGGCGAGCGCCAGGTATACCGCCACCGCCCTCCCTCTCTCCCCCTCCAGCCGCGAGTTGATGCGTCCGAGCGTCTCCAGAGCCCGGCATAGCACGAGCGCCTGCCGCGGAGCGAATAGCTGGTCCCACCGTCTGATACCGTAGCGGATGGGCTCCCCCGTCTTCGCCCCCGGAGGAATCGGCTCCATGGGAATGAGATCCTCGCGCTCGAGACGTCCCCGGTCACGGCTGAATTCCTCTTCCGCCGCCCGCACCGCTTGCAGGTCGGTGTCGGCTGCAAGCCGAAAGTGGACGTGGCCCTCCCGCTTGCAGGCAACGGCCCACAACCGGTGGCCGAGTCGTCCGGCGGCCGCCTCGGTTCGTACATACTGCCGCTCCATCGTCTTGCCCGTCCAGGGAGAACGGGACACCCCTCGGCAGACGGTGCCGGGATCGGCCCGATTCCGAACAATGCGGAAACGGCCCTCCCCGTCGAGGCAAACCCCCACTTCACCCCGCCGCAACCACCAGTTGGGCGACAGCGGCACGGGCCGGCCGGTATCCGGGCAGGCTATCGTGCGCGCCCACAAATAGGCGTGGACGTCATCGCCGACGAAGAAGTCCTCCAGTTGCGCTCGAACCGCATCGCACCATATCTTACCCCAGTGCTCTATGTCCTCGGCCAGGCCCGGTCCAAACCGGCCGGGGTAGTCCAGGCCGGCCGCCAGGAGCACGGCCGCAACGGGATTGAGTTCGTTCGCCGAGACGCCAAGCCCGTACCGCAAGGCGCCGAAGGGAATCGACCCGCCGCCGGCCATGGGGTCGAGCACCTGCAAGTCCTGGTCCTGCCATGACCGGGCGAGGAGCCGGTGAAGGACCGCCAGGTCTTCGCCGGTGGGCAGATGGGTGTAGGCCCGGGGATAGCTGAAGGGGTTGGCGGGCAGTCGCCGTCCCTCCGCAGCGAAAAGGGATGCCTGTGCCGCGACCGGGTCGCCGGCTACTCCCAGCAACCGCAGGAACCATGCGTGATACGCCGCGGTGCTAGAGAACTCCCCCCTCCCATCGGCAGGGAGCAGGCTGGCCAGCACTGCCGCCGAAGACAGCACCAGCGGACGTCTGGCCCACCACACGTGAAGGCGGTGCAGGGGTGGATGCTTGCCCGTACTGTGTTCGCGATGGCACTCTATGCCGAGTTCGGTGGCGGGGAACCATTCGCAAACCAGGGGCTGAAAGGCCAAGGTGTGCCTCCGCAAAGTGGTGGGCAGTCTCTTCCCCGCGAGCGACGGTCCTTCCTCCCCTCAGGATGAGGCATGGTGGTGTCATTGTGCCTGGGGGCAACCCCCGGTTTTCACCTGCAATCCCCGACCTGCCCGGGCGCGACGTTGCCCGGCCCACCGCGCCCAAGAAGCCAGACTCCTGACTATCCCGCGTCAACGCTGCCCTTGTTTACATCTTGACGCCGCCCGGAAGCTGGCCGGGAAGCAGGTAGGAATATGCTCGCTCAGCACCGAAAGCTCGCGCCGGAGGTGCGCGGAGTGAGACGTCTCCGGCTCAAGGATCCGGCCAGCGCCCTGACCCACTTCATCGGGGCCCTGCTGTCGGTGGCGGCGCTGGTCGTACTCGTTATCAGGGCGGCTGCGGGGGGCACCGCCTGGCACGTGGTCTCCTTCGCCATCTTCGGCTCCAGCCTCATCCTGCTCTACACGGCCAGCACCCTGTACCATTCCCTCGCCGTGCCGGCCCGGGCCGCCCTTGTGCTCCGCAAGGTCGACCACATCATGATCTTCATCCTGATCGCGGGGACCTACACGCCCTTCCTGCTGGTACCCCTGCGGGGGCCGTGGGGGTGGAGTCTTTTCGGCGTGATCTGGGGGTGCGCCCTGGCCGGGCTGGTGATGAAGCTCTTCTGGATGGGCGCTCCGCGCCGGGTCACGGCAACGTTCTACCTGGTGATGGGGTGGCTGGTCATCATCGCCATCTACCCGTTAGTCCAGGCGGTGTCGGCGGCTACGCTGGCGTGGCTGTTCGCCGGAGGGGCCTCATACACCGTAGGCGCCGTCTTCTACTCCACGCGGTGGCCCAACCCCTGGCCCGGGAGGTTCGGCTTTCACGAGGTGTGGCACCTGTTCGTCCTGGGCGGCAGCATAGCGCATTTCGGCGCCGTGCTGGGCCTGGTCGGAGCCTGATCCCGGAGGAGTGTGCGCTCATGGCCGATGACGTGTACCGTGGGCTGGCCGGGGCTCTGGACCGCCTTCCCTACGGTTTCCCCGCCACCGGCTCGGGGATCGAGATCGAGATCGAGATCCTCGAGATCATGTTCACCCCCGGGGAGGCGGCGATCGCCGCCCGGCTCTCGGAGGAATGGGAGAGCATCGCCGGGATTGCCGGACGGACCGGGCTCGGCGTCCCCGAGATGGAGAGCCAACTCTGGCTGATGGCGATGAAGGGACTGGTGAGAGCGGAGAAGCATGACGGTGAGCGCGTGTTCTCCCTGAACCAGTTCATAGTGGGGAGCTGGGAGGCCACCATGTTCCGCCTCGAGGGTGAGGCCGCGCACCGGATGGCCCACCTGACCGAGGAGTACATCGCCGCCACCGGAGGGCTGGCCGGCATCATGACCCCGGCCCCGGCCCTCCACCGGGTCGTGCCGGCCCGGGGCACGGTCAAGTCGGAGTGGATCCTGCCCTACGATGATGTGAGGGGCTTCCTGAGCGACGCCCGGAGCTTCGTTCTCCGCGACTGCGTCTGCCGGAAGCAACACGACCTGCTCGGTTCCCGCCGGTGCTCTTTCCCCCGCCGGGCGTGCCTGAGTTTCTCGCCCGCCGACCGCCCGGCCGGCCCGGACAGCATTTCCCGGGAAGACGCGCTCGCCTTCCTCGACGAGGCCCGGTCCATCGGCCTGGTGCATATGGTGAGCAACGTGGCCAAGGGCGTTAACTACGTCTGCAACTGCTGCGGGTGTTGCTGCGGCATACTCCGGGGGATCGTCGAGTACGGACTCAAGGATTCGGTCGCCCACGCCAACTACCACTGTGTCGTCGACGGGGAGGACTGCTCGGGCTGCGGGGTGTGTGTCCAGCGGTGCCAGGTGAAGGCCATCACGGTAGAAGACTCGATTGCGGTTGCCGACAAGCAGCGGTGCGTCGGCTGCGGGCTGTGCGTGCCGACGTGCGCCGCAGGAGCCACCCAACTGAGGCTAAGGCCCGAATCCGAGGTGGTCGAGCCCCCGGAAGATATCGGCGCATGGGCTGCACTCCGGAAGGCCAACCGGAACCTGGCGTGAACGCCGCGAAGAACACCCGACGAGCCGCGTGTGAGGCGGCTCTTCTCTATCTCAAGCTGCTTCTTTTCCGGTCAGAGCGGTGGGATCTGAACCCATAGCCTCTTGAACCCCATTTACCCCTGGCCCATAACTGTTCGGCCCGTCCTGGCAAAAACCAGTAAGGATAAGAACCACGTCGAATTCTCGACGGATAACGTCAAAGCAAAGGCTTGCCACCGGACCGAAAACGATATACTATAGTAGCGTGGACCGGAAAGAAGCCATCCCGGCTGGACAAGGGGGAAAGCCTGAGATCGTGATCACGACGTTGTTCGTGGGCAACCTGCCCTGGGCCGCCACCGAAGCAGACCTTCAAGAGGCCGTTGCCCAATACACCCAGGTGGAAGTGATTTCCGCCCGGGTGCCCACCGACCGCGCCACGGGCAGGTCCCGCGGCTTTGGTTTCGTAGAAGTGCCGGCTGACAAGGCCGGCGATGTCATCGCCAAACTCAACGGCTCGGAGTGGGAAGGTCGAACGCTGACCGTGAACGAAGCCAAGCCACGCGAGCGGACCACGCGCCGCCCTCGCTGAAGCTGGCTCAGTCGTTCCGATCCATCCCCTTTGGGTGACCGGGTATAGGGGCCGGCTTTATTGTGCTGGCCTCTACTCGTCGGTCTGCGATTTCGTTCGGTCGGGAGCATCAGCGCCGCCGCCGGGGACCCTTGCCTCGCAAAGCGAGCAGCCATGGCACATCTGGATACGGCCGGAGAAAACCCGGCGGATGGTATTGACGCCCTCGTCATGACGCCCGGGGATCCAGTGGACCACCACCCGCCGCGGAGCAGCAGTGACCAGGGCGCTGACCAGCAGATCTTCCGCGTCAACCTCGACGTCGGTCATCTCCGTCAAGCACCGCTCAAGATGGCGGTCGGTTACGGTGTCATGGTTCGCATCCATCAACCGGAAGCCGCCCTCGGGCCGGATGACCACGTGCATCAGGTCGAGGCGCGGCGGTTGGGTTTCGAGGAAGTGCCGCAACAGCTTGATGAAGTCGGCGTGTTCCCTCTCCAGCAAGAAGTCGTCCACCGTACGGTCCAGCAGTTCCTCGATGTCCTCGACGTGCTCCCGCAGACGGAAAGTCAGGAAACCTTCGAGGAGCAACTGCTGGTGCCCGTCCAGGTACTCCCCCAGGACGCGACGAATGTCGTTACGCCGGGACCGCCGCCCCTTTCCCCGCCCTCCGCTCGCTTGCTGCTGGAGTAGCCTGCGGGCCTGGCCGACCACCAGATATCGTTCGGCCGAGTCAAGGTAGCAGTGGTTGGTGCGAAGCATCTCTTCGACAAGCCGGTTCTCAAGGTAATCCACCATCAGATCGGACAGGGTCGAGGTCAGAGCCTTTCGGAGTTCGCCGGCTTCCGCCTCTTCTACGCCCAGCGAGAAGAAACTATAGCCGCCGGCGCAGTGTTCATCCAGGGAAACGCGGCAACCCCCCCCGGCGAAAGGCATGGAGATCCCGGCCAAGACAATGGCGCAAGTCATCGGCGTGCCTCGCCGAGCCAATCGTGAACTGAGCAGGCATGCACTGGCTTCCTCCTCATGATTGGCCGCCTCCCGCCTCCTCCGCCGTCCTATTATATGTGAAGGCCGGCGGCATATACGGTGCCTGCGCCGGCCTGTCACTTCCTGGAATATGGTGGGCGGTACAGGGGTCGAACCTGTGGCCCCCAGCTTGTCGAGCTGGTGCTCTTCCAACTGAGCTAACCGCCCACTGCTTTCTTGATCTGGTGCCGGGAGCCGGACTCGAACCGGCACGGGCGTCAACCCGGAGGATTTTAAGTCCCCTGCGTCTGCCAGTTCCGCCATCCCGGCCACGCCGCCCTGATGTTCTTTGGAGGCGACACCCGGATTCGAACCGGGGATAGCGGTTTTGCAGACCGCTGCCTTACCACTTGGCTATGTCGCCCCGAGTCCGAAAGGTCAATCATGCGACCCTGGGATAATCTGGAGCGGAAGACGGGAATTGAACCCGCGACCCTCGCCT
>DMHJ01000244.1:0-5802 GCA_003449495.1 Clostridiales bacterium UBA8153 | reverse complement strand
TACCGCTGAGCTACTTCCGCCCGAACAGGAGTGCTGCCTGCGAACTCAAGATACCACCGGGCCACTCGCGTGTCAAGCCGAGCGAAGCCATGTGTGAAGCCCGTGGGCGGGCATATGCCAGTTCTTGACAAACAAGGAGAGAAAGGCTATCCTGTCTCCAAATGGAGGGGTTTATGCCGATCCGTATGATAGCCTCACCGAAGCCAGAGTCCCAAGGTCGCTGTTAACTGCATGGGGTCTAAGTTTGCTTGAGAAGGGGCACGGCGCCTGATGGCAACTGATGTGGCGGTTCGCGCCGTCAAGTTGGTACGGGAGTACCCACGCCGGGACGGAACCAGGATTTTAGCCGTCGATTGCCTGACCATGTCCATAGCGTACGGACAGGTCTTCGCACTCATCGGCCCTAATGGGGCAGGCAAGACGACTTTTATCAAGATGTGTAGCACCCTGGTTACGCCGACCTCGGGGACACTTGTCGTGAACGGCTTCGATGTGAACCGGGAGGATGCCGAAGTACGGCGTACGGTTGGAGTCCAGCTTGTGAACCGCCGTGCTCTGTACTGGAAGCTTACCGCATTGGAAAACATCGAGTTCTTCGCTGCTCTTCACGGCATGTCGGCAAAAGAGTGTCGAAGAAGAGCAGCCGAACTCTTGCCCCTCATGGGACTGGAACGGCAAGCAGGCGAACGCGTGGAGACCTTCTCCGGTGGCATGATGCAGCGCCTCATGATCTGCGTTGCTCTCCTGCATACCCCCAGGCTGTTGCTGCTGGACGAGCCCACGGCTGGACTCGACCCTGTCACGGCGTCGGACTTACGATACCACATCAAGCAGTTCGCCAGGGACGGTTCAGCCGTCGTTGTGGCGACGCACAACATGTCTGAAGCCGAGGACATCGCCAATAACGTGGCAATGATCGGTCAGGGCAAACTCGTCGCCTATGGCACGCCCTCCCAAGTAAGAGCACTTTATGGCCCAACTCTCGCTGAAGCCAAGTTTTCAGGGGATACCTCGGGCCTGGACGCAGCTCTCGGCATCTTCCCCCACTTGTCACTCCAGCCGCATGGCGTCGGCGCCGTCACGGCCCGCTTCAGCGCAGACCAGGATCTGGAGCGAGTTGCCGCTACCATCCGAGTTCGGCTTACCGACACCGGTAGTCCAGCTACGCTTGAGGAACTCAACCTGAGGAAGCCGAACCTGGATGACATTTTCATACACTATACGAGCGCCAAGAAGGCGCAGCAATGAGCGTTACGGTTCACTCTCGCCCCACAGCCTGTATCGTCTTCATGGCCAGTTGCACCCGGTCATGGCGTGAGCTTGTACGATACCGGAGCATATTCTGGCAGGCATTCTTCTGGGCGCCAGTTCAGTTCGTTGTTCCGTTCTATTTTGCCGGGATAGCTTTTGGGGGTACCCCTGATTATCAAGCGTTTATTTTCTTCGGAACCCTCATGTGGAGTTGGCTACACAACTCAATCTGGGAGGCAACCTTGGTGCTCAGCCGTGAAATGAGCGGCGGCTCTATCGAACTCCTTTTCTCCACGCCTGCCTCTGCGCCAGCTTGGCTGCTCGGAGCAAGTTTCGCTTCTACCTCTCTCCACTTCGCTACCCTCTGTCTGACCGGAGGGCTAGCCGGGTTCTTCCTGCGTCCAGTCATCGCGCCAAACTGGAGCGCTGTTGCGCTGACGCTGCTGCTCTCTTATGTCCTCGGCTGGGGTATTAGCTTGACGTTAGCTGCCGCAACCCTTTTCCTGAAACAGCCTCGTAACCCAGTCAGTCTTCTGGTTGATTTCGGTTTTGTAGTGTCTGGCGCCACTTTCCCCTTGCGAGAAGGGGGTCGTCTTCTTACCAGTTTGGCCGCAATCATTCCGCTTGCTCCCGCCATCAGCACCTTCCGAATATCCGTTCTCCACGCGCCCAGCTTCTCAACGATCCTGCCCAACCTGGGACTGCTGTTGCTTCTGGGCTCCTTGTTTTTGGGATTGGGCATCGCGGTCCTACGTCTCGTTCACCGGGAGGTTCGTCAACGTGGCAGCCTCCACCAATTCTAGCTTGGGCCCGCTTCCCGGAGCCGGGCAACATCGCAGTCCGACCAATAGGACCTTGTTGGTGCTCGGCGCATGCGTCCGCAAGGAACTCCTCGTGGCTCGGCGACGCACCTGGGACACCGTGTCCCTTGGGCTCAGGCCATTGGTGGCCCTGTTGCCGTTCATGTTGCTTGCCTGGCATGCGCCAGAAAGCCCCCAGCGCGACCCCCGGCTATTCTCCGCAGCCCTCTCGTTCTTCATCTGGATTCTGGGGCAGAATGTTGCCATCGCCGGCAGCACATTTGTCTACTCAGCGGTAAGAGAAGGGGGGCTGGAGCAACTCCTCACGTTACCTGTGTCTCGTGGAGCCCTGTTTACCGGGCATGGTCTGGGGAGTCTCTGCCGGGAACTGCTGGGAACCATTCTGGGCCTTGCCGTGGTAGCTATTGCCGGTTTGGGTCTCGGCATGGGAATGCCCGTGGTCTCGTGGTTGGGGGTCGCCACCGCTATTGCCCTTCTGCTCACAACCATGTGGGGTATGGGGGTAGTCCTGGGTGGCATTACGCTTCTGAGTCGTCGAATGGACTATACCTTCATGACTATCAGCCTTGTCGCCCTCCTTGCTGGTCCCGTGTACAGCCCGGAGGTGTACCCTCCTGGCATCAAGATCCTGTCCATGGCCAGCCCCATGACCTTTCCTCTTAACCTTTTTCGGCACTTTGCCCTGGGTAGCCCTCTCCTGATGCCCCCCGGTCAGGAGGTTATCGGAAGCGTGCTCTGGGCTGCGTTCCTCTTGATTGCAGGGGCAAGGATGTTTGAGTGGGCGGTTCTCCGCACCCGCCGAATGGGCTCAGCCGGCCTTTTTTGAGGGGGGTTTGAAGCAGACCGGGCCAGGTAAGTCACGCGCGGCTTCTATGACCATCACGCTCAAACGGAAGACGGATCTCCCCCACTGCAATCTCAGTTAGAATTCTGAGTAACAAGGATTGCTCCTCTCGCTGCACTCGCGCCGCCAAGGTTTCGGGGGTATCGGCGTCAAGCACAGGTATTTCGCTTTGAGCAACGATTGGGCCCGCATCATATTCCGAAGTAACGACATGCACCGTGGCCCCTGACCTCGGTTCACGTGCTGCCACCACAGCCTCGTGAACGCGAGAACCGTACATCCCTTTTCCCCCAAACTTCGGCAACAGGGCGGGGTGGGTGTTCAGAACGCGTCCCTCAAAGCGGCGAAGGGTCCTCTCCCCGAGAAGCCTCATATAGCCGGCCAGCACCACAAGATCCGCTCTGTGTTCAACCAGCACATGACAGATGGCCTCATCCAAATCAGATGGCTCAGGGTGAGTTTGACTCGACAGGTGGTACGCAGGAACGTCTGCGGCTCGAGCTCGCCTTAACACTCCAGAATCCTTGTTGTTGCTGATGACAACACAAACTCTAGCCGAGACCCTTCCCGCAGCACAAGCGTCGATGATCGCTTGAAGAGTGGTCCCTTCATGTGAGCCGAACACAGCGATCTTCATCCGCTCACCTGCTTTCTGAGTCGCTCCAACGGGATGCGGCTAACCTGCTCCGGCCGTTGCAGACCCGCTGACGCTTTGGACGGCGTCCGGTTGAACGGCCGGTTAGCCTGTCTCACTGCTAGAAGAGCCGAGAGATAGAATCGTCCCAGACGGCTTGATCTGGAATCGGCCTGTTGAGTGCGCCAGCTACGAGGCCAGCAGCTTCCTCCAGGCTGATGGTATCGTCGTTGGGCCGCATGACTCCGTTGACGAATATGGCTCGAGCAATGCCAAAACGTTTCCGCACTTCCGGGTCGCCGGCATTCCATTCTCGAACGGAAACTCGGTTCCCGTAAGCCTCGGCCGCCTTTCTCATGACGGCAGCTTCCTCAGAGACCAAGCCGGTACACAGGGGGGTGAAGAACACGTCTACCACGACTTCGGCCCCGACCTGCTCATCGGCTGGACGCGGTGGTTCGTACCGGGGCTCAAGGTACTGCGGTAGACATGTCCCTGCCGGGAGTCCCAGGTACATGAGCCTGCGTCGACCCCTGGCCTGCGCGGTGCTGAACCCCAGCCGCGAGAAGAACTCCTCGGGCATGAACCCCCAGACGTCTGCACAGGCATCCACGACCACGCCTTGGCCCTTCCCCTCGGCTCGTCTGAGGACTTCCCCAATCAGAGCCCGGCCGACTCCTCGGCCTTGCTCGAACACGTTTACACAGTGCAGGAAGACACCACCCTCGCCTTGGACGTCCCTGGCCACCATCTGTATGGGCACAGTCTGGGCAAAGCCAAGGGGTCTGTCACCCAGATGGGCCACCACAACTTCAAGTCCGGCTTCTCTCCGAGTCTCCAGGTAACGGCGCCGGCTCTCGACCAGGATGGGGTCATGGTCGTCACCATGCCCACAAGAGCAAACTTCGAGCAGGTTCGATGGCTCCATGCCCCGCCATGATAGATCACTCTGAGGAGTTGCCTGCCGTTCGTTCACTTTGGCGCTCCCTGCCAGATAGTCCGTGCGCGATCAGCACTACAGCGCTGCATCGCAAAAGCGAAAGAGCCTGACGCAGGGTACCTGTTCTGTCCGTCCTGGCAAGCACTCGTGGTCGATTTCTTCTGCCCCCCCGGAATTCCTCCTTACCCGCAATATTCAAACCTGATACAAAGCGCGCCTGACAAGGAGTTGGGGTAACTGGGCCATCCGTGGAACTCAGATTGCAGGACCTGGCACTCGCCCAGACCGACGGCTCCTGCGCCAGGTTTCTTGCCAAGTTGGCCGGCACCAAGCTCCTGATCCTGGACAACTGAGGCATCACAACGCGATTGGCGAGGAACTGCCGGGGCGTCTTCGAACTGGTTGATGACCGCAGTCCAGGGCGCTCCACCGTTGTGGCCTCCCAGCTTCCGCTCGATGCCTGGCACGCGCCGATGGCGGACCCTACGCTGGCGGATGCGATCCTGGACCGTCTTGTTCACGGCGCCCACAAGATCCTGCTGAAGGGGGAATCAATGCGGAAGGTTATGAGGGCCAACCCGTCAAACCGTCCGGACATGACATGAAGGATACGCGGCGTCGCTACGCTCCGATCACCTGCTCAAGTAATCGATTTGGGCGGAATGACCGATCGGCTTCGATCGGACCAGGTGATCGCTCTCGCCGGAATGCGCACCTCTCAGTGGAGTGCGCGGGTCGCAGACGATCGTGGCAAAGGGCTGGGAACTCAGGCGACTTTGGCGAGGATTTGGATGATACGGCGTGGTACTCGACCGGTGCCCGGCATCGTGATACAAATAGCGTAGAGTGAGAGTCCTGTCCGGCGGTGAGATTGTGAAAGTCGTAGCCGAAAAGATCACTTTGGGGAACTCCGCGCAATGGCGACCGAGATGTTTGGCGATCTGGTCAAGGCAGTGGTTGATGTCGACAGGAGGCTCATCGCTCTTGATGCCGAGCTTCATTCCGACGTCTCAGCGCAACAGGAGCCGCGGGGTAGATAACAGAGAGATACGAGACAGAATCGCAGCGGTCATTGCGGAGAAGGTGGTCAGATGAGTCTTCAGCACAAGGAACTCGCCGCCGGGCGCTGGCAGCAGTTGCCCCTGGTCGAGCAGATGGCGCACATCGGTAGTGAAGTAGAACGGGCACTGAACTGGCGGGCGAAAGGCAACGCCGACTATTGCCAACGAGCATTCGAGCGCGCGCTTGAACTACTGGATCTGACGCTCACAGGCGTCAGGGGGTACGCCTGTCTCAAGGAACTTGCCCGGGT
>DMHJ01000036.1 GCA_003449495.1 Clostridiales bacterium UBA8153 | reverse complement strand
CTGGTTGCAGGACGCGCAGGCGGACCGGCCCCGGCCTAGCTGAAGGAATGCAGGCAAGCCGCGTGGAAGTGGGTATAGCTAAATAGAGTCCATGCTCCGAACCGGGCCGGCTACGGGTGTCTGCCTAGGCCGGCCGGTCGTGGCCGGTCTTTCCGGCCGAGGGTGCTGCGGGAAACCGCCGCGCCTCCCGCGCTTGGAAAGGAGAGGGACGGGACGGCGCCCTTGGCGGCACCCGGTCACCACTCCGGGTGCCCGTTGCTTAGGGGGGTACGGCTTGGAGGATGCGCCGGCGGGCTCGACCATGGCCCGGGAAATCCAGGCGCTAGCCCGGGAGGGCAAGATCGCCTGCGCCGCCCTGCTGCAGCTGGCGGCCCGGCTGGGAGTGCCGCCCCTGGTCCTGGGACAGCTGGCCGACGAGCTGGGGCTGAAAATCAGCGGTTGCCAGCTGGGTTGCTTTCGCTAGCCCGGAGGTGGCCAGTTGTGCAGTTGTTCGAGGTAGTTACGGTAGAGCAGGCCTGGGGCCTGTTGCGTCCCCACCTAAGCCCGGCAGTACCCCGGGAGGAATGGGTGCCCCTGGAGCGGGCGCGCCAGCGCATAGCCGCCCGGGAGCTGGTGGCCCGGTTACCGGTGCCCGCCTTCACCCGCTCTACCGTGGATGGTTTCGCCGTGCGGGCCCGGGAGACTTTCGGAGCCTCCGAGAGCCTCCCGGCCATCCTGCGCGTGGCCGGCGAAGTGCATATGGGGCAACCGGCACCGGGCCTTCCTGGTGCCGCCGCTCTACGCATTCCCACCGGCGGTATGCTGCCTCTAGAGGCCGATGCCGTAGTCATGGTAGAAGATACGGAAGAGCCGGGGGACGGTTGCGTGTGGATCCACCGCCCGGTAGCCCCGGGCGATAACCTGGTGCGGGCGGGCGAGGACCTGGAAGCGGGCCAGCCGCTACTGCCCGCGGGGAGCCGCCTGTCTCCCGCGGCCCTGGGCGCGCTGGCGGCCTGCGGTTGGTCGGAAGTACCGGTGCGGGAGAAGCTGCGGGTGGCGGTCCTGTCCACCGGCGACGAGATCGTGCCGCCGGGGCGCCCGCTAGGCCCGGGCCAGGTGCATGACATCAACGGCCCGGCGCTGACCCTCTTACTGGAAGAGGACGGCGCCTGTGCCAGCTACCTGGGGATTGTCGTGGATGAGGCGGATATCGTCCGGGATGCCCTTAGCCGGGCGCTGGACCACGATCTGGTGCTGGTGTCCGGAGGTTCGTCGGTGGGGGGCCGGGACGTGGTGGCCCGGGTGATCTCCGGCCTGGGCAGGCCGGGGGTGCTCTGTCACGGCTTGGCGCTCAAGCCGGGCAAACCCACGCTGGTAGCGGCAGTGGATGGCAAAGCCGTGCTGGGGCTGCCGGGCCATCCCCTCTCCGCCCAGGTGGTGTACCGGGTGCTGGCAAGGCAGGCCCTGGCTTGGGCGCAAGGTGCCCGCTATGCCGGCCGGCCGGTGGTGCGCCACCCGGTCACCCGCGGGCTGGCTTCGCGGCCGGGGCGGGAAGAGTATATACCGTGCGCACTGGAGCATGACGGCCGTGGCACCGTGGCGCGGCCGCTCTTGGGAAAGTCGGCCCTCATCAGCACGCTGGCCCGGGCGGAAGGCCTCATCCACATTCCCCTGGACGTAGGAGGGCATGCTGCCGGGGAAATGGTAGAGGTGATCTTGTTGTGAAGGGAGGGGGCCACCCTTGAAACGCCGGGTATACCTGGAAGCCATCCCGTGGGAAGCGGCCCTGGAGCGGCTGTGGAACCGGCTGGGCTCCGGTTGGCCGCAGCGCCGGGCGGAACAGGTGCCCGTGGCCGGGGCCGCCGGGCGCGTGCTGGCTGCCACCGTGCTCTCCCGCAACTCCTCGCCTCATTACCACGCCTGCGCCATGGACGGCATTGCCCTGCTCGCTCAAGACAGTTTTGGTGCCTCGGAAACCGCTCCCGTCATCCTGAGCCGGGAGCGGGCCTTTCCCGTAGATACCGGCGATCCCCTGCCGCCCGCCTGCGACGCGGTGATCATGATCGAAGATGTGGAAGAGACACCGGGCGGCTACCAGATCACCGCTCCGGCCACCCCCTGGCAGCACGTGCGCATGGTGGGCGAGGATCTGGTAGCCACCGAACCGGTGCTGGCCGCGGGCCGGACCCTGCGGCCGGAGGACCTGGGAGCATTGCTGGCCTCCGGGCATACGGAAATCAGCGTGTACCGGTGTCCGCTGGTCATCATCATTCCCACGGGTACCGAGCTGGTCGCTCCTGGTCCCGGCCTGGAACCGGGCCAGGTCCCGGAGTTCAACTCCACGGTGCTGGCGGCCCTGGTGGAAGCCTGGGGGGGGAGGGCGTGGAGGCTACCCCCGGTGGCAGACCGGCGGGAGCTCATTGCCCAAGCTTTGGATGCGGCGGTGGATGCAGGCGACATGGTCGTCCTCAACGCCGGCTCATCCGCCGGGAGCGAGGATTTTGTGGCCCAGTGCGTGGAAGACCGGGGGGAACTGGTCTGCCACGGTGTGGCCATCCGGCCCGGCAAGCCCGTGGTCCTGGGCGTCGTACGGGGCAAGCCGGTGCTGGGGCTTCCCGGTTACCCGGTCTCCACCTACCTAACCGCCCGGCTGTTCCTGCGCCCCCTGGTGTCCACGCTGGCGGGTACCGTCCCGCCGGAACCGCCGCGCTGCCGGGCCCGGCTGGCCCGCCGGGTGGTATCGCCCATGGGTGTGGAGGAGTTCGTCAGGGTCAAAGTGGGCCGGGTGGGCGAACAGCTCGTGGCCACGCCTATGGCCCGGGGGGCCGGCCTGATCATGTCCCTGGTGCGGGCCGATGGCCTCCTGCGCGTGCCGCGGTTTTCCGAAGGGCTGGCCGAAGGCTCCCCGGTGGAGGTGGAGCTGATCACCCCACCTGAACAGGTGGAGCGCACGGTGGTGCTGAGCGGAAGCCACGATCCGGCCCTGGAGATCCTCGGGGGGCTGATGTCCGGCTACACCCTGTCTTCCTCCCACACCGGCAGTCTGGCCGGTCTGGTGGCACTGAAGCGAGGGGAAGCCCACGCGGCGGGGGTGCACCTACTGGACCCGGCTACGGGCGACTATAACCTGGCGTACGTCAGGCAAATCCTCCCCGGGGAAGACGTGCGTTTGGTCACCCTCTTTTACCGGCAGCAGGGCCTGCTGGTCCCCCGGGGGAATCCCCAGGGCATCACCGGCCTGGGCGACCTGGCGCGGGAGGATGTGGTGTTCATCAACCGCCAGCGGGGCGCCGGCACCCGCGTACTGCTGGACTTTCACTTGGAGCGGTTGGGCATCCCGCCCGGGTCGGTACGGGGCTACCAGCGCGAAGCCTACACCCACCTGGGAGTGGCGGTGGCGGTGGCTTCGGGAGCGGCCGGCTGCGGGCTGGGCGTGCGCGCCGCTGCCTCCGCGCTGGAACTGGACTTCATCCCGGTGGCCATGGAAAGATACGAGCTGGCCATACCGGCCGCCCACCGGGGGTGGCCGGGCATCACCTCTCTTCTGGAGGCGGCCGGCTCGCCGACCTTCCAGAGGGAGCTGGAGCGTCTGGGTGGGTATGACCGGTCCGGAGCCGGGGAAGAAAGGCGTGTGTCGCCATGAAGGACGCTTGTGGCCGCACCGTCGACTACCTGCGAGTTTCCATCACCGACCGCTGTAACCTGCGTTGCAGCTACTGTATGCCCGCAACCGGGGTTGTACCCCTCAGCCACCACCAGATCCTGCGCTACGAGGAACTGGTAAGGCTGGTGGCCTGTGCCCGGGACTTGGGCATCACCCGGGTGCGGGTGACCGGCGGGGAGCCCTTGGTGCGCCGGGGCGCGGTGGAATTGGTGGCCATGGTGGCAGCCCTGCCCGGCATCCGGGAAGT
>DMHJ01000038.1:4554-13165 GCA_003449495.1 Clostridiales bacterium UBA8153 | reverse complement strand
GGAAAAACACTAACATGATTTGCTATGTTAGTGGCGACTATCATCAGCTCCGCATGTCTCCGGTACACTTCCCCGGCCGGCAGAGCCGCCGTCAAGGGCGGGTGATGACCGATGGCCAGGTCAAACCCGAGCTGGGCAGCGACGGCCAGCTCGGCCGACCCCATGTCCACGCCAAAGAGGACCTTAGAGATACCGCGGCCGGGATGATAGATGGCACTATCGCCCGGGATAGCCGTCAGCCCGGCCAGTCCCAGCGCAATGTCCATGATGCTCTCGGTGGTACTGGCAGCCAAGGCAGTTGCCTCCTCCCCACGGGTTTCCTCCACTTGTGGGAGCGACGGCGCGAATACACCGGGGCGGACGTGCCTTCAAGGTAGAAAAATGGTGCGCCAGACAGGGATCGAACCTGTGACTTCCAGCTCCGGAGGCTGGCGCTCTATCCGCTGAGCTACTGGCGCACGCTCTGACGCCCATTATACAACGGAACCTGCCACAGCTCAAGCTGGCGAGTTAGAGGCTCAGGGCCACGTGAAAGCGCCGAGATACCAGGGGTACCGGGGCCTTGAGAAGGGGTCTCTTTTTTCGCCCGGGTGTGATCGCCTGGGGTCATGAAGGAGCTTCGAGCGGGGCAGGCGTGGCCGGAACCCAAGGGCGATAGGAGCGACTGGCCGGCCCTGGTGGCGCTACCCCTTCTCCCCAGGGAAGAGCGGGCCTGGGACGAGTCCATGGCCACCCACCACCTTGGCTTCCGCCAGCCGGCGGGCGAGCCAGTGCAGTGCGGAGCCGGAAGACAAGGGGGTGGCCTGGTTGGAGTGGCGGGCGGCCGCACTGGCCTGTGGGCCCCGGGACCGGTGGAGTGCCCGGAGCGAAGGTGGCAGCGCCTGCGGTGGGTGGCCAACCAGCGGCGGTGCCGGGTCCTGCCCGGGCTGAGAGTGCGGAACCTGGCCTCCCGGGTACTGGAAGACAACTTGCGCCGTTTAGCGTCCGTCGGGCTTGCCGGCTTCGGGCATCCGGTGCTACTGGCGGAGACGTTGGTGGAGCACCGGCGCTTGGCGGGGACGTGCTAGCCGGCAGCGGGATGGTCCCGGTGGGGCGAGAGCAGAGGTTACCGGCCGGCGGTACTAAGGCCACGACCAGTCCAAGACGGGGTAGGTGCGTCCGCTGCAGCGGAAGGCGCGCGCGGTGCTGCCCGCCCGGTTTGCCTCGCTCGTGCTGGAGTGGGGAGAGTGCATGATCGCGCTCAACCCGGTGACGATCGAAGGGGAAACGGGCCTCCGGGCTCGTTTCAGCCGGCTACCCGGCCCCCCCCTCCGGCTTGGCGGTGGCCGCCTGCGCTGGCTTGGCCGGGCCCCGCAGCTGCCTGGCCATCGGGGAGGGGGCGGCCGGTCTGCCCCCGGATGTGCTGCGACGGTGGGGATGCCGGTGGCCCCGGGGCCAGCGCCGTTTCCTCCCGCCCAGCGAGCCCACCATCCGGCGCAGCCTGCAGGCGATCGATCCCGACTGGCGGGCGGCTGTGCTCCACCAAGAAGAAGCGGTACTCGCCCAGCCAAAAGTGAAGGCCGGGAGCAACGCGCTCGCCGCCACCCAGCCGCTACTGGCACCGCTGGCTCTGCGGGGTAAGGTGGTGACGGCGGAGGCGAGGTCTGCCCAGGTGGACCTGGCTCGTCACCTGGTGGAGGCAAAGGGTGCGGACTACGCCTGCACGGTCAAAGGCAACCAGGCCCACCTTACTCGAAGACATACGGGCACTGGAAGAGGGTGATTCTCCCCCCTGCCTACCGGCGGTGGGACCGCGGACCCGGTCGGATGGAGCTGCGCACCAGGCGGACGAGTTCTGCTCTGCACGGGTACCCACCTTCCCCCAGCGGTACCGGGCTTCCGCCTCGACCGGCAGACCAGCAACCCCTGGGTAGGCAACCGCGCCGGGAAACCGCCTACGCCATCACCAGCCGCTCGCCCCAGCCGGCGGGGCCGGAACGGCTACTCCAGCCGGCACGGGGTCAGCGGGAGAGCGAAACCCGCCTGCACCGGGTAGGGGTGCCACTGGCGATGAGGACTGCGCGCGCTGGCCACTTGGCGCAACCTGGCGATGCGTCTCTTCCACCTGGGGGGCTGCGACAGCATGGCCGGCGTACTGAGGGCTGGTGCCTAAGACTCCTCCGGAGCGCTGGAGCCGGTCGGTTTCCGCCAGCAAACCGTGGCGCGGGACCGCAGGATCGAGGCGCCCCCATCGAGGCCTGCGCGAACTCTGGCCAAGGGCCCCCCTCTATGACGTCTGCCGCACGGTCGCGGGCCAAGCTACCGGACTACAGTCGCAAACGGTAGAGAGCGCTATTGCCAGCCAGGGCGAACCGGCGGGCAATGGTGGCAAGACGTGAGAACTCCAGCGACTTTGACGAGGGCCTGGAGAGTGTACCCTAGCCCTTGACTTGGGGAGCAGGATACCGGAGCCAGGAGAGCGGGTAGCCCCGCCGGATGGGACAATTGCGGGCAACGCCACGCCCGTCGCCGCTGTCCCGGCAGGCGCTGGTCGTTACGGCACCGGTCAGGATGTCGCAGCGGAGCGTCAGCTCGTTTCCCCAAAGGACCAGAGCAGGTACGAAGGCACGCTAACCCAGACCCCGGCCGGCCGACTTCCCACCGGTCGCTGCTCAGAAGGGGTCGCGCGCCTGGACCGCTTGGCCCCTCCCGGAGGCGGAGGGGCCTGCATGCTATCCCGATATGGGTTTGAGCACGTCTCGCAAGTCGGGCCTGCCGATTTCCTGCAGCTCGTACCGTACGCGAATCGATGGCTGCTCAAAGGATACCAGTCGCCTCAGGTCGATGGGCGTGGCAATGAGCACCGCGTCGCAGGGCGTCGCCCGGATAGTCGCTTCCAGCTCACGGACCTGTGCCCGGCCATAGCCCATGGCCGGCAGCACGTGGGTTAGGTGGGCATAGTTGCGGAATACTTCCTTTAGACTACCGGCGGCATGGGGGCGGGGATCCACCGGTTCTGCGCCGAACCGGCGGGCGGCGACGGTCCCGGCCCCGTAGGCCATCTCCCCATGGGTCACGGTGGGCCCGTCTTCAATGACCAGCACGCGTCTTCCTTCCAGGCGTCCCGGGTCCTCGACGGATACAGGTGATGCCGCTTCCACCAGCACCGCCCGGGGATTCACCCTCCGCACCGTGCTGCGTACTGACAGGATGTCATCCAGGTCTGCGGTGTCGACCTTGTTTATAACGATGGCCCCGGCCATGCGCAGGTTGGTCTCACCGGGGTGATACCGGACCTCGTGCCCGGGACGGTGGGGATCCACCAGCGTGATGTGAATACTGGGCCTGATGAAAGGCAGGTCATTGTTGCCGCCGTCCCAGACGATGACGTCGGCTTCAGCCTGGGCCTGCTCGAGGATGACCCGGTAGTCCACGCCTGCATAGACCACGTTACCGCTGTCAATGTGGGGTTCGTATTCTTCGCGTTCTTCGATGGTGCACTCATGATAGTCCAGGTCGGCATAGGTCGCGAAACGCTGGCTGACCTGCCGGCGCAGATCGCCATAGGGCATGGGATGCCTGAGCACGGCCACGCGCTTTCCGGCCGCCTTGAGCACCTGGCACACCCGGCGGGTGGTCTGACTCTTACCCACACCGGTACGGACGGCGCACACTGCCACCACCGGGACGCTGGCCTCCAGCATGGTCCGGCCGGGACCGAGCATGGAGAAGTCAACGCCTAGCGACAGGGCCCAGGATGCACGGCCCATCACATGCTCGTGGGGCACGTCGCTGTAGGCGAAGGTCACTTCGTCCACGCCCCCGGCAATCAGCTTGGGCAACTGTTCTTCGGCGAAGATCGGGACTCCCTGAGGGTAGAGGGGACCGGCCAGCTCTGCCGGGTACGACCGGCCTGCGATGTCCGGGATCTGTGTGGCAGTGAATCCCACCACCTCGTACTGTTCCCGGTCCCGGTACACCATGTTGAAATTGTGAAAGTCGCGTCCGGCCGCCCCCATGATTACCACACGTCTTCTCACTGGGATCGCTCCTTTTACGCCCGGCTCCCGCTTACATCACCAGGGCCAGTATGGCCTTTTGCATATGCAGGCGATTCTCCGCCTGGTCAAAGATGATGGATTGTGGGCTGTCCGCCACCTCATCGGTGACTTCCTCCCCCCGGTGGGCGGGCAGGCAGTGCATGAACAGCGCAGACGGTTTGGCATGCGCCAGCAAGCCGGCATTGACCTGGTAAGGTTGCAGGACCTTGAGCCTGGCGGCATGCTCGGCTTCCTGTCCCATGCTGGCCCACACATCGGTGTAGACCACGTCGCAGTCTTTGACGGCCCGGCGGGGATCGCGCTCAATATGGAAGCTGGCACCCGTCGCCCTAGCGTCTTCCCGGGCCAGTCGGATGACCTGTTCGTTGGGCTCATACCCTTCCGGCACCGATGCGATCACATCCATGCCCACTTTAGCCCCGGCAAACATCAGCGAATGGCAGACGTTGTTCCCGTCCCCCAAGTAGGCCAGCTTGACTCCTTGCAGGCGGCCGAGCTTCTCATAAATGGTGAAGATGTCGCTCAGCGCCTGGCAGGGATGGACGTAGTCGGTGAGGCCGTTGATCACGGGAATGCAGGCATACTGAGCCAGTTCCTCCACGTCCCGGTGCGCGTATGTACGGATCATGATGCCGTCTAGGTACCGCGAGAGAACGCGGGCCGTGTCGGCAATGCTTTCACCCCGTCTTAGCTGCAGTTCCTGGGCACTGAGAAACAGGGCATACCCGCCTAGCTGGTAGATGGCTACTTCGAAGGAGACCCGGGTCCGGGTCGACGGTTTGGTGAACACCATGCCCAGGGTCTTACCGGTCAACGGAGTGTACGGCTGCCCGGTGTAGCTCATGGTCTTGATGAGTTCCGCCGTCCTGATGGTCTGCCAGATCTCCTCCGATGTCCAGTCGTGCAGGGTCACCAGGTCTTTGCCTTTCATGAACACTGCCAAGATTCACACCTCCTTGGTGATGGTCGTGCCCGCCCGGCCCTCCAAGGCCAACGACAACCGGTCCAGCGCAGTTATGATGGAGTATCCCCCTCTCTCGGCAAACCGCACCGCCGCCTCCACCTTGGGCAGCATGCTTCCTGCGGCAAAATGCCCCTCTTCCATGTAGCGCCTGGCCTGGCCCGTGGACACCCGGTCCAGGGGTTGTTCCCGCTCCGTTTTGTGGTGAATGAACACCCGGTCTACATCGGTCAAAATCAGGAATCCCTCGGCCTCCACCAGCCGGGCCAGTTTCTGGCCGGTCAGGTCTTTGTCGACCACGGCTTCGACCCCTTCCCAACCGCCGGCTACCCGGCGAACCGGAATCCCCCCGCCGCCTGAGGCGATCACCAGTACTCCCGCGTCGACCAGGAGCCGGATGGCCCTCTCTTCTACCAGGGCGCGCGGCTCGGGTGAAGGCACCACCCGGCGCCAGCCCCGGTGGGCGTCCTCCTTCATCACATACTGGCCGCCCTCCATGATCCTCTTCGCCCGCTGTTCTGTGTAGAAGGGTCCGACGGGCTTGGACGGATCCTGGAACGCCGGGTCGGCCGGGTCAACTACGACCTGCGTGACCACGGTCACCACCGGCACGTTCATGCCAGCGCTGGCCAGCTCCCGGGCCAGTTCGCTTTGGAGCATGTACCCGATTTGTCCTTGGGACTGAGCACCACACACATCCAGCGGCATGGGCGGTACCAGAGACCGGGCCTCCTCATTCTGGATCAGGATGTTCCCCACTTGGGGCCCGTTGCCGTGAGTCAGCACCACCTGGTAGCCCCGGCTCATCACCGCCGCCACCTGTCTGCAGGTAAGTGCCACGTTACGCCGCTGCTCTTCAACGGTACCCCGCTCCCCGGGCCGGATAATGGCATTACCGCCCAGGGCTATGACCAGCCGTTTCTCCATGGTCCCCTCCCGTTACGGCCACCTGCCGGCTGCACCGCGGGCAGGCCCCGTCCGACAGCCGGTTTTCTTCCAAAGTCAGGCTATGCCTGCGCAGAAGCAACGCGCCGCACCCCGGACAATAGGTGCTGTTGTGCTCGGTTCCCCAAACGTTGCCGACATACACGTAGCTTAGGTGCCGGCGGGCCACGGCGGCGGCCCGCTTCATGGCTGCCACGGGCGTGGGGGGGCATTCAAGCATATAGGCGGGAAAGTACCGGGAAAGGTGTAACGGTATGTCGACGTCCAGCCGCGCCAGCCAATGGGCCAGAGCGTCGATCTCCTCCTCGCCGTCATTCAACCCGGCGATGAGCAGGGTTGTCACCTCTACGTGCGCTCCCGCCTTTACCGCCGACTCCACCGCCGCTTTTACCGGCTCCACCAGCCCGGAGCACATTTGTCCATAGAAGACGTCATTGAAGCCTTTTACATCGATGTTCAGAGCATCCACCCAGGGCAGCAGCCGGGCCCAGGGCTCCGGGTTGATGAACCCGTTGGTCACCAGTACGTTCTTGAGCCCGGCTTGTCTGGCCAAAGGGGCCGTCTCCATGACGTACTCGTACCACACTACCGGCTCGGAGTAGGTGTAGGCCAATCCGATGCAGGCCGGGTCCTTACGTCGCGCCTCCAGGCACTGGGATACCAACCCGGCCGGAGCAACCTCCACCGTGGACACCCGGTGATCCTGGCTGATCGCCCAATTCTGGCAAAACCGGCAGGCGAGGTTGCAGCCTAAGGTGCCCACCGAAAGCACCCGCTTGCCGGGATAGAAGTGATACAACGGCTTCTTCTCCACCGGGTCCACGGCACAGGAGCTGACCAGGGCGTAGTTTTTGCTATACAGGATGCCCCCGAGGTTTTCCCGCACCCGGCAGAAGCCGGTTTCTCCCTCCCGGATCAGACAGTGGCGGGGACACAGCAGGCAGCAGACGTTGCCACCCTCTTGCCCTTGGTAGTACTCGGCCTCCAACACGGCTCCTATCTTCACCACGCTCCCGGGGTTAGTGCGATGGTGCTCCGGCGCAAGTAACGGGCGTGAACACGGCCACCGCATAGCCCACGCCGAAGGGTCCCTCATAGGAAAGGAGCTCCGGCCGGAAGACCTGTCCCGACAGGGCTCCCGCCAGGACCTGTAGGGGAATGAGGCCGCACTGTCCGGCTTCCCGGACCAGGGCGGGCTCTAGCTCCAGCAGGCGCTGGAGGTTCCCCTGGGACAGAGCTTCGGTAACCAGTCCGTCAAACTCGGCCCCCCGCTGGTGATAGCCGGCGGGCGCACCCGGCCGCAGCCGGTGGGAGAGGTCGCCGCTGGCCAGCACGACCGCCCGGCGGTGCAAGTGCACTACGGTCTCCCACATCGCCCGGCCTAGCGCGAAACTCTCCCGGCCCGGCCAGGCCGGCGCCGCTACCACCACCAGCTTTATGGCAGCTCCGGCCTTTCCCAGATAATACAGGGGGACCAAGGCACCGTGATCCAGCCGGGGCGCCCGGCATTCTCCCACGGCAAGCCCGCGGCCTGCTGCTCTATTCACCAACCAACGGGCAAACTCATCATCCCCGTCAAATCCGATCTCTGCCGCCGGCCCACCGAACTCCGACAGGTCACCACAGAGCCGCCCGGTTAACACTGCGGCCCGGGCCCGCTGTGCCTGTTGACCGTGGGGGGTGATGAGCACCAGCGTTGCGGGTAAAGCCCTCAGCACCCGGCAGGTCAACTCAAGCATGCTCCGGGAAGTACGGTCTACCCGGGCCAACTCCTTCCCGCCCACCTCCGGCACGATCACGGGCGGATGGGGAACTAATCCCCCCAGCACCCAGCCAGCGGTCATGTCCTCATCCCCCTAACCGGCATGCCGCTTATCCACATAGGGCGAGGTCATGGCCTGCAGCAGCGCGGCGTAGCCAAGGTCAAAGGCCATCTCCCGGCCGGGTGGCCAGCTCTCCTGGGTGTCGGTGACGTCTACCAGCAGGTGATCGCTGGAGGCTCCCAGGACGATGGCGCCCGGCGCCCGCGGGAAGATGGCGTCCCAGGCCAGGTCCTGGCGCCCGGCGGCGAGTACGGCCCGGCGCCGCATACCCCGGTCCACAAAGCTGGGCACGCCTCCAAAAGCGTCGCGCCCGATGCGACCCAAGGGCACCGTGGGCTTCTCGGCTTCCTCAACGACCTCGGCGATCAGGGTGAAGGCATCCCGGTACACGCCGGGTACCGGCCGGTGGGTCACGGCCTCCCGTCCCAGCAGGATGCCTTCGCCGATGCGCAGATTGTTAACGCCCTCGGGGTGGCTGCCCTCGAGGAAGAAGTTCAGGTTGGCCGAGTTCCCCCCAGAGACCACTCTGACTTTCCTCCCCAGCCTCTCTTCAACGGCGTCCACCACCCCAAGGAGCGTGGCCATGTTCTCTGCGTCGGGTATCACCCCGCCGAAACAGGCCAAGTTGGTGCCCAGCCCAACCAGGTCGATACCCGCCATCCCGGCCAGGGCCTGGGCCACCCCCACCGCCCGGTCGGGCCACACCCCTTCCCTTAGATCCCCCACATCGACCATGAGGATGGCTCTGACCACGCGGCCCAACTGCCGGGCGGCCTGCCCCAAAAGCCGCGCTGAACTGGTTTCCGAGATGAGCACCACGTCGGCCAGGGCAGCCACCCTTC
>DMHJ01000038.1:670-4150 GCA_003449495.1 Clostridiales bacterium UBA8153 | reverse complement strand
GCGGGAAAGGTTGGCCACGCGGGAATCGCCCAGCGCGGACACGCCTCCGTCCAGCATGGCCCGGCCCACCAGAGGATCCCCGCAGCACCCCTTGACCACCCCGGTTATGGACACCCCCCGGGTGGAAGCCAAGTTCACAATGGCGGCGGCATTGCGCCTGAGTTTGCCCAGGTCAATCTCTAGCCGGGGGTTGGTGCTCATCCGGATCATCCCTTCCAGTCCATGCTCCCCAGGAGCAATCGGCGGGCCGCCCCCGGGTAACGCCGGGTCATCACCCCGGTGGCGGCGGCGATATACTGCCGGTCAATGTACACCCGGGCCTTCTTGGGATACATTTCTCTGCCGCGACCGGGACTCAGGAGCCCTTCCAGGATGGCGCGACCCTCGCTCAGCGCCGTGAGGGGACCGCCGGTGCCGATGATGGTGCCGACCCGGGAGAGGTCCTTGCCCTCGGCCACGGTGATACGGCCGGCGGGCCCGTACAGGTACCTGAGCCTGCCTGCGTGGCGGGCCACTGCCACCTCCACCGCCTCTTTGGCCAGGCGGGCAACGAAGGCCCTTTCCCGCTCGCCGGCAGGCACGAGCACGGGCCGTTCCACCAGGGGCGCGGGGTCAAAGCCCAACGACTGCTCCAGCTCTGGGCTACCGATACGCGAGACCAGGTTGGCGGCGTTGATATACACTCCCAGGTCCCCCTCGACGGTGCGCTTGGCCAGCGGTTCCGGGCTCACCAAGAGTTTGTTGAACTCCTCCGCGCCTTCGGTTACCGAGTGCACATCGGTGGTGGCACCACCCACGTCCACTAGCATCACATCGCCAATGATCTCGCGCAAGAGCATGGCGGCGTTCATCACCGCCCCGGGCGTGGGCATCACCGGTCCGTTTACCAGCTGGCGGATGCGCGCCATGCCCGGTGCGACCACGATATGCTCTTCGAACACTTGCTGGATCAGGCGCCGGGTAGGCTCTACATTCAGGTCATCGATGCGGGGATAGACGTTCTCCGCCACCAACACTCGCTTTCCGCCCTGCTCCAACGCATCCACTACCTCAGCCCGGACCGCCCGGTTACCCGCATAGATGACGGGAGCCGCCAGGGGCAGCTCCGCCAACCGCCGGGCGTTGGCCACGGCCGTCTGCCGGTCCCCATAGTCCACCCCTCCGGCCAATAACACGATGTTGGGCCGCACCTTCATGATGGCTTCCCGGTCATGTTCCGTCAGCTCGCCGGCAGTGACCAGTTTCACCACCGCTCCCGCACCTAGGGCCGCCTCCTGGGCGGCCTTGGCGGTCATATCGTAAACCAGGCCGTGCACGGTCATCTTCAGACCGCCTGCCGCGCTGGAGCAAGCGTAAAACTCATCCCAGCTCAGGTCATCCCAGCCGGCGTTAGCCTTCAGCGCCGCCATCGCCCGGCGTAGCCCGGCGGTGACGTCCCCCTCACTTACGGTGGTGGGGGATAAGCCCTGGGCGGCCATGACCGGCTCCCCGCCGAGCCCGTGGAAGGCCGAAACCACCGTGGTGGTGCTACCTACATCCGCCACCAGAAGATCCACGCGCACCTTATGCTCGCCCCGCCCGTTCTCTCACCAGGAAGGAGGCCACGTCGATGCCCTTGGTGCCTCGCCCGAACCCGGCATCCAACCCGCACTCCCTGGCCATGTCGTTGGTGATCTGGGTTCCACCCCCCACCAGGATCAGGCGCCGGCGCACCCCCTGCTCCACGCACAGCTGGTGGAGGCTCCGCATGTGGTGACGGTGCACCTCGGCATGGGTGATGATGGTGCTGATGAGGATGGCTCCGGCACCGGTCTCCCGGGCGGCGTTGACCACCTTTTCAATGGGCACCGAAGTGCCCAGGTAGTGGCAGACGATGCCGAACTTCTCCAGCCCCCCGTGCTTGATATCGATGATCTCGCGCATGCCCACGGAATGCTCGTCTTCGCCCACGGTGGCGGCCACCACCTGCAGCGGTGCCGCGGCAATGGCGGCACGAATCTCCTCCTCGCCCAAGGGTGCAACTTTGACCGGGATGACCAGTTTGGCCGGATCGATGTCCAGGCCGAGCACTCCCTTGACCTCCACCAGGGTGCCTTCGGCCGGATGCATCACCCCGCTGTGTATCACCTCCGGTTCCTGAAGCCCCATGCGCCGGGCCAGCTCCAGGGCGGCGTACTCGGCGGTGATGCGGGTGGCCGGTAGGAAAAAGGTGACGGTCACCACGCCGTCGGCATACCACTGTACTTCGGGGCGCAATAGCCCCGCCCGGCGGTGGGCCTCATTTGCTTCGAGGCGCTTCTCCACGTTATCGTCTTCGTCCAGTTCGTCCACATAGACGATGAGCTCGGGCCGGCAGAGAGTGCAGCCGCCGATCACCTCGCAGCCGGAGGCCGTACCGGCACCAAGGCCCGGGTTGTGGCCGAAATGGCCGCACACCGGAGCCAAATACGCCCCGTCCCTGGGAACGATGGTGCCGGCGCCGATGCCCCCGTCGGCCCGGCGCACGATGCCGTCGTGGTGGCGTTCGGGGTATAGGCCGGAGTCCACAAACAGCCCGGCCTCGACGGCCTGGAAGTAACCGCCCCGCTCCACCATGTCCTCGAAGAACAGGACGGCCCGCTCGGTAAGGTCGCGCACGGAAACACCCAGTTCATCCCAGTTGAAATTCACCAGGTCCCGTAAGCCGTCCAGGCCCACCAGGGCCTGCTTGGCTGCGTCCACCGCCGCCACGTTGTTGTAGTGCCAGGGCACGTTCCGGCCCTCATCCGGGGTGATGGTGCTCTGGATGTCCGCCCGGGTGAGCCGGGAAATGAGCACGTTCAATACGTGGGTCACGGTGGCTTCCCGGGTGTCCGATTCGATGTACCTGGTATTCATCTGCGCCCGCATGCGGTATTCCCCAAACAGCCACCGCAGGGCCACGGCATAGGCCAGGTCGGTGCGCAGGGCGGGCGCAGGCGGAGCCGTGGGCGGCACCGTCGACAGGCAGATGAGGTCCGCCTTCATGCCCACCGCCCGGGAAAAGGCGGTGTTGATGCCGTGTTGCACCAGAAGTTCGGGCATGACCTTCCAAGCTTGGCGGGCGGTGGCGTTGGCGTTGTGGGCCCCATCGATCTGGGCAATGTTTGAAGAAGCCAACAGGCACTTGGCCTCGGCGGCATCGACAAAGGAGCGCACCATGTTGACGTTCCGGTACAGGATGTTGTACTGGGGATCCTGGTGGGCTCCGTTGACGCCTTCCTCCACGAACAGCACCGCTATCTCGGGCCCGGCCACCCCGCTGACGTAGGAGTGAAAGTTAATGGGCCGGCCCACCTCATCCTCGATGAGGTCCAAGGCCTTACGAGTGGCCCGGATCTGCTTGCGGGTGATGGGCACGCCGCCGACGCCTTCGGGCGTACCCTCAATGAGACCATCGAAATGGCTCTGGCCGGCGGTGCGGATGACCATCATGTGATCGGCGCCGTGCCAGGCCGCCAT
>DMHJ01000038.1:0-352 GCA_003449495.1 Clostridiales bacterium UBA8153 | reverse complement strand
GGCGCCGTGCCAGGCCGCCATCCGCATGCGCCTGAGATCGTCTTCGAACCTGCCGGAGGCGATCTCCGTGGTGATGACCGGGTCTGGTTGCGGATCGATTCCCCCGAAATACTTGGATGCAGGCAGGGGAACGCTCTGTTCCAGCGGACGAGTGACCTCCCGGTAGACGAAAGGCCCCTGCTCCAACCGCCCTCCCGGCGGGGGTTGCCGCCAGGTCCATCCCCGGCGGCGCGGCCGGTAGTGCTCTAGATCCCTTAGTATGGCGACAACGTCCAGCTTTTCATCGGGCCTGAGCACCCGGGCCACCCCCCTTCAGGTCGGCCCAGAGCTGTCCCTGGGCCATGGCCAGCCC
>DMHJ01000086.1:2940-10207 GCA_003449495.1 Clostridiales bacterium UBA8153 | reverse complement strand
TCTTGGACAGCGCCGTGGCCAAAAACCCAAGGCTGAAGAAGAAAAGCTGGAAAATGGGGACGGTAAGGAGCAGGGAGATTACCGCCCGCACATCATAGGGAGCATCACCCCCGAACCAGGCGATGGATAGAAAGGTGCCGATCCACACGGCGGCGTTGGTCACCAGTAGCGCGCCCCCGGCCGCCAGGTACTTTTCGGTCAGCACGCGCAGTCTGCTGACGGGTTTGGCGTAGAGGAAGTCGGCCGTCAGCTCCCTTTCCTCTACGGATAAGAAGCTGAAGCCGTAGTAGGCGCTCTGGACGGCCAGGCAGAGCTGTACGACGACGAAGGAGAAGGCCAAGAAGCCAGCCACGGTAGCCAGGGATAGTTCTCCGCCCACACCGAAGACTTTTAACAACTCTTCCGGGTAGTGGCGGAGGAACAGGTCCAGGACCGCCGCATCTGCTGCCAGTACCGGGTAGAAGGCCATGAACATCAGCAAGAGCCCGATCAGGGACAAGACCCAGACCCAAAGCGAGCCCAAGTACCTTCGAAACTCAAAGCCGAGGATGCTCATGGGGTCTGCACCGCCTGGTAATAGTGCATGAAGATCTCCTCCAGCGACGGATCCTCGATCACGACGTCCTCGATGTCGCTTTTGCCAATGGCTGCGACCAGCTCGTTGGCGCTACCCTTATACATGAAGCTGACCATGCGGCCGTCTTGGGATAAGTTGGTGACACCGGGAATTCGGAAGTGCTCCGACGAGGCAGTGGCACTCTTGAGGGAGACGCGTTTATAGTTGTCCTGCCGGAGGGTATCGATGTCTTCGATTTTGATCACTTTTCCGTCCCTCATCACGGCCACCCGGGTGCACAGGTGCTGCACTTCAGACAGGATGTGGGAGGAGAAGAACACGGTGGTGCCCTTTCGGTTCTCTTCTGCTATGATGTCAAAGAACCTCCGCTGCATCAGCGGGTCCAAGCCGCTGGTCGGTTCATCAAGCATCAACAGCTCGGGCGAGTGCAGTAGCCCCTGGACGATGCCGACTTTCTTCTTGTTGCCGTAAGAAAGATCCTCGATCTTCCGGTGTAACGCCAGATCCATGGCTTCGGCCAGTTCATGTATACGCTTGGTGCAGTCCTTCTGGTAGAAACTGGCCGAGTATTTGAGCAGGTCAAGCACCTTCATCTGGTCGTAATAGAAGACCTCCGAAGGCAGGTAACCGATGCGCTTGCGGATGGCGCTGCCGTACTGGATGCAGTCCTGGCCGAAGATCTTCCCACTGCCGCTGGTGGGAAACACGAGCCCCAAGAGCGTCCTGATGGTGGTGGTCTTGCCGGCCCCGTTAGGCCCGATGAAGCCGAAGATCTCGCCTTGCTCAACGGTGAAGCTCAAGTCCTCAATGCCGCGGACCTTACCGTAGTACTTGGTCAACCTGTCCAGCTCGATGACTTGCACGGCATCGTCCCCTCTGCTCAATCTACCCCAGCTGTCCTTCGCTGTCGAGGTCCCCCTTGTTCAGCCTGAAGCCACCGGTATTTCCGCCATCCATCTCGCTCGTACTGCCAGCTTGCCGGACAAGTTTCTTCTGCGCCCGCTACCGAATTCCCTTTCCGGTTCCTCTCCGTTCTATGCCGTCTCACTTGGCTGTGACCTGCGGGGGGAGTTTATCTCAGATCGAGGTGACACTTGGGGACAGAAAGAGAATATAGAAGGAGGCGGGAGCCGGCGGGGGCGATGAGAAGGAGGGAGCCGGGGTCAGCCTCCTGGCGGGCCAGGCTGGCCGCGTAGGACGCAGAGGCTCAGGACCCCCTACCAGGCCAAGACCCGCCAGGGCAGCGACCGGAGGTGGCATGATGTAACCGGTCTGGGCACGAGGTCGACGAATACCACCAGCAATGGTGGGAGTGGGTCCCAGTGCGTGACCGGCTACTGCGAGGGCTGGTGCCGGGTTCAGTCGGTACCGGCGCTACCGGTGGGAGGAGCTGATCCCATGCGCCGGGTGGGGTGCCGGGCTCGCTGGCGCCCCCTGCCACCCTCCCCAGCTGGGTGGCTCCTCACCGCCGGTACCCCATGCGGGTAGTGGAGCAGCTCGCCTACATTGCGGGTAGCGGGCAACTCCTGGCGGCAGCTGGCCCGGGAGCCGGCCCGGTGGGTATAGCGCAAGCAGGCAGGGCCGGCCGGCTCCAGCGCCCGGCTGCTCCGCGGCTGGCGTAAGTCGACCCGGTGCTCCCAGGCTCGCTCAAATGCGCTACCGTCCACCTCCACTTGGCGGCCTGCGGCCTCAGCCGCCGGCCACCGGGCCCCCGCCGGGCCTACCGCCGGTTGGAACGGGAATCTCCCGGTAACCTCTGGCAGCTTGGACCAGGCTGGTGGCCGGGAAGTGCCCGACCCCCACCGTCCGGGCCAAGGGCTGGGGCGCGTGCGGTTGGTGGCCGTTGATCGCCACCGGACCACGTCAAAGTTTTGAGCAACCGGGGGTACGCAGGGCGTTGAGCGAGGGTCTGACATTTTCGCCCGGGTGTTATCGGCTGGAGTCATGAAGGAGCCTACAGTGGAGCGGGCGTGGCCAGGACCCCAGGACAATAAGAGCTGCCTCCTGCGGCTCAAGGCCAAGCATGACCGGCACCTCCGGGCCGAGGGGGAACGCCTGCGGTGCCACCAGCCGGCACCCCCGGCAGCGGCATCGATCTGGCGCCCGGCCGGCCCACTGGGAAACCGCCCTCGGTCGTGTGCTCACCCCGGCGGAACGCCAGGACGCCCAGGCCGTCTGGGCGGACCGGTGCCTGCTGGACCCGGCCAGCTTGGCCCGGGCGCTCGCAGTAGCCGTTCTCCGCCTGGGCACCCAGCGCCAGCTCCGGCTCTATCTCGCGACCGTGAACGGGAGGTTAGAGGACCAGGCTTGCACGGTTCTTTTGCTTCACCCGCACCCCCTTTACCCACGAGCTGTGGCCGGAACTGCCATGTTCTTACCAGGACAGCCTGGAGGCCTGGGCCCGCCTGCTCCGGGCCGTCGCCCGGCGCGGCCCAGCCCTCTGCACCGGCGGGTTGGGCTCCGGAATCGGCTCGTCCCCGGGCGCCACCGCCGGCTGTAGCCGGCCAACGGGCAGTTGTCCCGCCCGGGGCCCTTTCCGTCACCTGCTCCTGAACCTGGGGCTGGAACCTTGCCACCACCAGGCCGATGTGTTTTGCCAGCTCCCCACCGCGCCTGGGCCCCGTACCGGCAGGACCAACTGCCGGCGCCGGTCTTCGACGATGCCCGCCAGCTCAGCATGCCCACGCTACAGGAACTTCGCCTCCTGACCGGTTTCCAAGTGGACGCGGTTTCCCCCCTGGCCCTTCTGCCGGTGGGGCAAACCGCCCGGCGTGACCGGTTACGGCTTCCCACCTATAACCATCTCACCCTGCGCCTCACCGGGCACGACCACTCAAAGGGCCTCACCGATCCGAAAACCCGGGAGTGCCTCCCGCCACCACTTGCCGGTGGCGGGACGCACCGCGCCGGTCTTTACCCCCGAGGCGGTCGGGGAGAACTTCCCGTATGCCCGCGGGCTGCACCGCCCGATCCATCGCGTTTCTAGCGGTTCCCTGCTCGCCGCCAGCCTGGAACCAAAAGAACTCAGCGACCAGCGCTTAGTCCTGCCCATGCTCGCCGACGGGAGCGGAGGCTGACTACCCCAGGGCTGACGAGAAGAGGTCGCCTGCTCGCCGCAAGCTGCCCAACCCTCCAAACACCCTTGCACCGGAAGGGATACGCCAATGTAGGACCAACAAGTTAGGATAATGTGAGACGGGACATTCCTCATGGCGGATTCCCGGTGCGTCAATGAGCGGGCAGCTAACACAGTTAGCTGCCGGACACTATGCTTCGCCAGTCACACCTGGCGTCTCCGCCACCCGGCTCGTTGACTCAGGCCAATCATTGACCTATAATCGAAGCGAGGGCGGGGTGTAGCGCAGCTTGGTAGCGCGCATGGTTTGGGACCATGAGGCCCCGGGTTCAAATCCCGGCGCCCCGACCATTCTTTACTACGCAGCCGGGAACAAGGACGGTCCGCCCAGGTCAGAGGTACAGTTTGACCGTGCGATCGACGTGTGGTATACTACCCACGCTTGAGCGAGCGGGTGTAGCTCAATGGTAGAGCACCAGCCTTCCAAGCTGGCTACGTGGGTTCGATTCCCATCACCCGCTCCACCGCTAGTTCCGCGTCGGGTTAGCTTGGGAATGCGGGTTTACAGGCGCCTGTAGCTCAGTGGATAGAGCACCTGCCTTCTAAGCAGGGAGTCGCAGGTTCGATCCCTGCCAGGCGCGCCAAAGTTGCATGGCGAATGTGGTGGATGTAGCTCAGTGGTTAGAGCACCAGGTTGTGGCCCTGGGGGTCGGGGGTTCAAATCCCCTCATTCACCCCATTTTTCCTTACCGGGCGCCCGTAGCTCAGCCCGGATAGAGCTGCAGACTTCGGATCTGAAGGCCGCAGGTTCAAATCCTGCCGGGCGCGCCAGTCTTGGGGCGTTGCCAAGCGGTAAGGCATCAGCCTTTGGAGCTGATAACCGTAGGTTCGAATCCTACCGCCCCAGCCAGTCTTGGCCAGGGCCATTAGCTCAGTGGCAGAGCACCCGCCTTTTAAGCGGGGTGTCGATGGTTCGAGCCCATCATGGCCCACCATTGCGAGGGTGTCGGAACTGGCAGACGAGCTGGACTTAGGATCCAGTGCTGCGAAGCGTAGGGGTTCGACTCCCCTCCCTCGCACCACGCGGAAGTAGCTCAGGGGTAGAGCATCGCCTTGCCAAGGCGATGGCCGCGGGTTCAAATCCCGCCTTCCGCTCCAGATAGGATGCGGCGGCGTTGCGCCGCCTTTTTCTGTCTTGTAGAATGGAGGGGGAGTATGATACTATGGATGAGCAGTCAGAGCGTGGTTTTTCGGGGGAATCCGCAATGAAGGTCAGCGTTGAGCGACTTCCCGGCAACCAGGCCGTTTTGGAAGTCGATTTAGATGCCGTAGCCGTGGGGGAAGCTATGCAAAGGGCCTTCGCCAAGCTGGTCAAAACCATCAACGTCCCGGGATTTCGCCGGGGCAAGGCACCCCGGCAACTTTTTGAGCGATACGTGGGCAAACAGATGCTATATGACGAAGCCGTTGAGCAGCTTGCCCCGGTCTCATATGCGCGCGCCGTGGACGAGGCGGACCTGGAGCCTTTGGAGCAGCCGGAAGTGGATATACTTGAGTTTGGTGAAGGCCAAGGTTTCAAGTACCGGGCAACGGTCCTTGTAAAGCCCGAGGCGAAATTGAACGATTACCGTAGCATCGCCGTACCCGTGGAACCGGTGCCAGTTACTGAAGAGGCGGTACAGGAGCTGGTGGCGGGGCTTTTGGAAAACCAGGCCTTCCTGGAACCGGCAGGAGCCGGCGCGGAGCTGGGTCCGGGCATGCTGGCCACGCTGGAAGTGCGGAAGGTTGACAGTCAGGGCGCGGCGGGGCCGGAAGCTGAGCAGCACACGCTGGATCTGAGCGGGACGCAAGTCCTTGAGGGCGAGCAGGCCCAGCTGGCCGGTGCCCGGGTTGGGGAGACGCGTATTATCGGAGCCCGGATGGCAGCCGGAGACGGGGAAACTTCCGGGAGCACAGACCAACAGTGGGCGGTCACCGTCACCGGCCTGGTACGCAAGCGGCTTCCTGAGTTTAACGATGAGTTCGCCGGGAGCTTGGGCCGGGACGAAACCGCCGAAGAGCTACTCGAGCGCCTGCGTGAGCGCTTGCGTCTCCTCAGCGAGGAGCGGGCCAGACACTCGCAGCTGGACCAAGTGGCCGAGCGGCTACTGGCTCAGACCGAAGTTGACATCCCTGAAGTTATGGTCGAGAATAGGCTTGGTAGCGCGATAAGGGAATATCGGTCCACCTTGGAGGCGCAGGGCATCAGTCTGGAGCGGGACTTGGCCTCCACCGGGCGTAGCATCGCCGATCTTGCCGGAGAACTACTCCTACCGGTCCGCCGGGCCATCAAGCTGGACTTGGCCTTGGAGGCTGTCGCCCGGGCAGAGGGGCTTCAGGCGACTGGAGAAGATATGGAGCAAGCGGCCCGGCGTTTTGCTCCCGCCGCCGGCTCCAGTCCATGGGCGGAGGCGGGCAGGCGGGCATGGTTGCGTAATACGGTGCTCCGGAGGAAGGCCATGCACTTGCTGAGCCGTCTGGCCGAGGAAAACGCCGCCCGCAAAGAGGTTGCAGGCGAAGGGGAGGATGCCATTTGAGCAGAGTGATGAACTACCGGGAGGTTCCCCTGGTGATAGAGCAGACCAACCGGGGCGAGCGCGCCTATGATATTTACTCCCGGTTGCTCAAGGAGCGCATTGTCTTTATTGGGTCTGACCTGGATGACTCTGTAGCCAACGTGGTGGTGGCCCAGCTACTCTTTCTCCAGGCGGATGACCCGGAGAAGGACGTCTCCATCTACATCAACTCCCGGGGCGGACACATTTCCGCCGGGCTGGCCATCTATGATACTATGCAGCACATCAAGCCGCAAGTCGCCACAACTTGCGTGGGACTGGCGGCCAGCATGGCCGCAGTCTTATTGACCGGCGGGACTAAGGGCAAGCGCTTCATCCTGCCCAACGCCAAGGCCATGATCCATCAACCTTGGGGGGGCGTACAGGGTCAGGCCACGGATATCCAGATCCATGCCAATGAGATCTTGCGTACCCGGGACCTGATCAACCAAATCCTGGCTAAACACACCGGTCAGGCCTTGGAGGCGATCAAACGCGATACCGAGCGCGACTTCTACATGTGGGCGGAAGATGCCAGGCAGTACGGCCTGGTGGATGCAGTGCTTGCCAAGCCTGGGACTGGCAAGGCTTAAGGCGGGGCATAGAGTGTTGCGCAGAGTCCCTTCTTGGCTGAGAGGGGTGACGTGGGGTGGCCAAGTTCACGGAGGATAAGAATCAGTTGAAATGCTCGTTCTGTGGGAAGTTCCAGGAGCAAGTTAAGCGTCTGGTAGCCGGCCCCGGCGTGTACATCTGCGATGAGTGCATCGACCTGTGTAGCGAGATCATTGAAGAGGAACTCGGCGACAATGTAGAAGTTGACATGAAGGACATACCCAAACCCCGCGAGATCAAGGCTTTTCTGGACCAGTACGTGATCGGCCAAGAGAAGGCCAAGAAGACCCTGTCGGTAGCGGTGTACAACCACTATAAGCGGATTAATCTGGGAGGCAAGCTGGGCGACGTCGAACTGCAGAAGTCCAACATCGTCTTGATGGGGCCCACCGGTTGCGGGAAGACGCT
>DMHJ01000086.1:0-2532 GCA_003449495.1 Clostridiales bacterium UBA8153 | reverse complement strand
GAGGCCGGTTATGTAGGCGAGGATGTAGAGAACATCCTGCTCAAACTGGTGCAGGGGGCAGACTACGACATCGAAAGGGCCGAGAAGGGCATTGTCTATATCGACGAGATCGACAAGATCGCCCGCAAGTCCGACAACCCTTCCATCACGCGGGATGTTTCTGGCGAAGGCGTGCAACAGGCACTTCTCAAGATTCTTGAAGGCACGGTGGCCAATGTGCCGCCGCAGGGCGGGCGCAAGCATCCCCACCAGGAGTTCATCCAGGTCGATACCACTAACATCCTGTTTATCGTAGGCGGGGCCTTTGAGGGCATTGATAAGATCATCCAAAACCGCATCGGCCAGAAGGTCATAGGTTTCGGAACCACGCCGGCCGGGCGCAAGGAGCAGTCCATCGGCGAGGTGCTCTCCCAGATCCTGCCCCAGGATCTTTTGAAGTTCGGCCTGATCCCGGAGATGGTAGGGCGGCTGCCCATCATTGTCCCACTGGACGCACTGGATGAGGAATCCCTGGTCCGGATTTTGCTCGAGCCCAAGAATGCCCTGGTCAGGCAATACCAGAAGTTCTTCGAGCTGGACAACATCGCCCTGGAGTTTTCCGGCGATGCGGTCCGGGCCATAGCTTCTGAGGCCTCCCAGCGCAAGACCGGCGCTCGGGGGCTGCGGGCCATCATCGAGGACATCATGTTGGACGTGATGTACGACATACCGTCGCGTACCGATGTGATCAAATGTCTGATCACCTCAGACGTAGTCCATAAGAAGGAACCTCCGGTCTTGGTTACTGCGGAGCGCAAGGGCCGCAAGCGGGAAGAGACGGCCTGACCAGATCAGGATGGCCCCCGCAGGCGGGGGCCGTTGCCTTGCCCCACAGTAAATTCGCCTTCCGCGTGGGATGCTAGCTTTGTCCCAGCCGCAGAAGGAGTCCGGGCTTATGCCGGCTACTGCCCTGAACATCACCTACATCCTGCTGTCCTTCGCCGCTATCACCGGCATGTACTTCCGGAACCTCCTTCGCTCCCAGGAGGGCAGCAGGGTGGCGATGGAGAACAAGTCGTGCAGGGAGACGGAAAAGCTCAAGAAGATGCGGCAGATCTCCTCGAGCCAACCTTTGTCCGAGCTCACCCGCCCCGGCAACCTTGGAGAGATCCTCGGGCAGAGTGAAGGCATCAAAGCGTTGCGCGCCGCTCCGTGCGGCCCCCACCCGCAGCACGTAATCGTCTATGGGCCCCGGTGTGGGCAAGACTGCTGCCGTGCACCTGGTGCTGGAGGAGGCCAGCAGAACCCGGCTTCCCCTTTCGGAAAGGACGCCAAGTCTGTGAAGATAGATGCCAGTGCCGCGCGGTTTGACGAACCGGGCATTGCCAATCCTCTCACCGGCCCGGTCCACGACCCCAGCTACCAAGACGCGGGCCCTCCGGGTGTGGCGGGGGTGTCCCAGCCCAAGCCGGGGGCAGTGGCCTGGGCCCATTGGGGGCATGCTGTTCATTGATGAGATCGGGGAGCTCCAGCCGGTACATGATGAACAGACTGTTGAAGGTCCTTGAGGACAGCAAGGCGTTCCCCCGGAGAGCGCCTGCTACTCCCCAGACGACGCCAACCTGCCCAGCCGGATCCACGCTACCTCTCAGAACGGCCTTCCGGCTAGCTTCCGCTTGGCGGGAGCTACCACCCGCAGGTTCGAGGAGATCCCGCCGGCCATCCGCTCCCGCTGCGTCGAAGTCGCCTGCCGCCAACTGACGCCGGGCGAAGTGCCCGTCAACGCCGCGGCCAAGATCAGCGCCGAACTGCAGCGGGAGGCAGTGGACGTGAACCAAAGATCCGCCGCCAATGGCCGGGAAGCGGTGAACCCCATCCAGCTGGCGACCGGGCTGGTCCTCACGGCATCATCCAAGACGACAAGCGCCGCGATGATGGAATAGGTGGTATCCAGCGGGCAGTACGCGCTGCGGCCGGAGCGGCAGGTAGGTGAACGGCCCCCAGCGGTCGTGGTCAACGCCCCGGCCGGGCACGGACCCAGCATGGCCGCCCTCCTGGAAATCGAGGTGGCGACCCTGCCGGTGCCTGCCGGTTAGGAGGAAGATCGGCGTCACCGGCATCATTGAAGGGGAGGAGTTGGGCGGGGGTGGCCGTACCTTGCGACCAAGAGCATGGCCATAGAGTCTGGAAAATTTCATCGCGGTGTTGAGAAACAGCGCCGCCGTAGACCCTCGCGGTTACGACATCCATGTGGACTTTCCCGGCGGCGTGCCTGCTGACGGAGCATGGGCTGGAGCCGCCATTGCCACGGTATATTCTCTTCTCGCACCCACACGCCCGTTTGCCCCCGCGTGGCCATCACCGGTGAAGTCTCCATCCGGGGGAACGTACGCGCCGTGGGAGGTACCGTGGCGAAAGTGGCCGCGGCCAGGCAGGCCGGTGCCGTGCCGGTGATCATCCCGGTCCCGAACTGGTGGGAAAGGTTCCGGACCGTGGCAGGTTTCCAGGTGACTTCTGCCGGGCACATCCTGGAGGCTTGCGATCAAGCACTAA
>DMHJ01000069.1:16704-17946 GCA_003449495.1 Clostridiales bacterium UBA8153 | reverse complement strand
GCCGCTGGCCATGCCCGCCAGGGTGGAAAACGGCTCGCCGATGACGGTAGGTCCCACGAAGTCCCGGGAGACGATGCCGAAGCCATCCACCTCCGGGATATAGAAGACGATGGCCTCAAAGCAACCGCAGGAGGTATGCGGGTTGACCAAGGCGCTGTGCAGGCTGAACTCGGTGTTCTCGCCCAAGGAGCGCTCGGTCACTACCTGGTTGACATGGTCATAAACGATGTTGTCCGGGTCGATGAGGTTGCCCTTAGCTACGGCGAACTGGGCGCCCTCCGGGTCCACCTTGGTGGCGGCACGGCCGTCCAGCCAGTTGATGGCCCCGCACAGGGAGATGCGCTCTGGAGTGATCACGCACACGTGGGTGGGGGCGAAGCTCTGGCAGAGCACACAGCCGTAGAACTCTTCCACGTCCTCTTCCCGCAGCCCCTTCATGCGGTCGTCTCTCTCCCGGTAGACTTCCATGGCTTGCGCCAACAGCGCACGCACCTGGTCCGGGTCGGTGACGAACTCCACCGACATCTTCTCGATCACCGGCAGCTCGGCGGTAAACAGGTCGATGAGGATGCGCCCCACGTGGGTGAGGGAGTCCAGGCCCTTCTTGACGGCGTTCTTGTGGATGCGGATCCAGATGTCATAGCGCTGCGCCATGTGGAAGACGCCTTCGATGTAGTTGGTGTACTGGTGGATCCGCCGCTCCAATACGGCTTCCAGGTCCTTCTCCAGGGCCTCCCCGGCCACGTCCACCTTGATGAACAGCGGGCTGGAAGTGCCTTCCGGGAAGTCCTTGAGGTCGGGACCGGTGACGGTGATGCGATCGTGTTCGACTTCATCCATGCCCCGCAAGGTCACCAGCTCGCCTTTGTGCTGGACTTCGGGTCCGCCGAACTCCACGTGGAACTCGGCCTTGCGGATTCTCTCCCCTTCGTACTGGGGACCCACGTCCACTACGTACATGCTGCTTTCCTCCTGTCGGATGAGCTTGGGAACACTACCGGGGGCCCAGGGTAGCGATGAGCTCCTCCAGGTAGTCGCGCCATTTTTCCGTCTTAGGCAGCACCGGCACGGTGAAGTCGGCGTTGGGATGGCTGCGCCGGCAGATGGCGAAGGTCTTCAGGTGCGGGGCAAAATGCTTGAGGGTGGCCAATCCCCGCTCGGCCAGGTCGCACCGGACGCCGGTGAACAGGACCAGATCATGGTAGCCTTTACCCCGCACGCCGCTCCAGGTCCGGTCCTTCA
>DMHJ01000069.1:0-16355 GCA_003449495.1 Clostridiales bacterium UBA8153 | reverse complement strand
TCCGGCTGGACCCCCAGTTCCAGCAGCTTCTTTTTCACGTGGGCGGTGGCGCACACCGGGATGTCCCGGGTTTTGGCTACGCCCAGGGCGTAGTCGACCAGCAGTCGGTCGCAGACCGGGGTGGCGATGACTTCCGGGCCGAAGATGTACAGCGGGTTCTTGGCCTTATCGATGATGGCCGCCGCTTCCGACGGCAGGGCGATCACCTTGGCCGCCTTGGTGCCGGTCAACACGTTGACCATGTAGTAGGGCATGGTCATAAGCTCTGAAGCCATGCTCATTCCCCCCGACTATTTGATGGTGGCCTCCACCGGTACCTTGGTCTCGTAAGTGCCGATGATGGTGGGCAAAGACAGGACCGGCTTGGGCTTCCAGCCCACCGACTTCAGGTAGGCCAGGACTTCTCGCTTGTAGACGATGGGGATCTCTTTCTCCGTGCGGACGAAGTTCTGCAGATCGTCGGGCAGGGTGCCGATGACCTGCTTGTAGGCGGAGATGTAGCTGTTCAGCTTGATGGCCCGGCCGGGTGGCGTGTCGTTGCGGCGGAAACACTGCTTGATAATGGTGACCAACGCCCTTTCCTTGGTCTCCGTCACCACCATCATGTGCTCGGGCGTGGGTTCTTCCGTATCCACCACCTGCTTGGTGCGCCCGTCGATGACCTTCCAGTCGCCCGCTTCCTTCTTGCTCATAAACAGGCGCCGGTACTTGGAACCGTGGGGTCCCAGCACCACGGGAATGCCCCAGCGCACCGCCCCGGTGCCGATGGCCAGCGCCTTTTGGGAGTAGGGGCCCCAGACCACGCCGCAGGCGCCCACCCGGTTGAGGATGTAGTCGGACATCAGCTCGAAGTTGGCCCGGTTGGGCAGGGTGGCGAAGATGTTGGCGATCTTGATGGCGGCCCCCACCACGTGGGCGTTGGCCACGCAGGACCCGACGTTGACGATGCAGCCGGCATCAAACTCCGGGATGTACTTCTCGTAGATGGTCCGGCCGTCTTCATCCTTCTTCATGGCTGCGGCCATGGCGGCACACCCGGACAGAGTGACGATGTACTTGCGCCGGGCCAGTTCCTCGGCCAACCAGGCCACATCGTCTATGTCGCCGGGGAAGTTGGAACAGCCGGCAAACAGTACCACGCCGGGGATGGTGCCCAGGACGATGGGGGAGCCGACTTTCCGGATCTCCACATCGTGGATGGGTCCCCGCCCGGAACGCATCTTGTAAGTGGTGCGGCTGGCCGCCGCCTGCATCAGGCGCAGGATGGGAATGTGGTGCGGGCAGGCCTCTTCGCATTTGGCACAGCCGTGACAACGCAGGAATACCTCGCCGAGCTTGGTGAAGTCTCCCTGCCTGGCCTCGTTCACCGCCACGCTGACCGCCAAGAGGTTGGGACAGGCCCGGTTGCACAACTCGCAAGTACCGCGGCACTTGGCGGCCAAGGGAGCAGCTTCCTCTCCGGTGAGCAAGCGCTTGCGGTCCTTTCGCCGGGTGGCCAGCTCGAGGGCGGCCCTGACGATGACTTCCGCCGCCTTCTCCGGGTCCAGGATCAGGTACTGCTTCCCCTCCTCCAAAACCCGGTGCAGGATGTCCTCCACCGGCCGGGATGAGGCGTTTTCCAGCCCGTAACAGATTTTGTCCGAACAGGCGATGAGGGCCGCACCGGCTTCCTGGGCCATGGCGGGGATGTCGGTAAGCACGCACTGCTCGTCGGTGACCACCACGTCGGCCAGCCCCGCCTTGAGGAAGAAACGCTGGCGGGAAAGGGGCCCGATCACCTTGGCGCGACTCCCGTAGCGGGTTACATCGTGAGCCGTGCAGCACAGTCCCCCCACCTCTACCTTATCGTAGAGGTCGTGCTCCCGCAGGTAGTCGACGATGGCGTTGGCGGTGACGGCATTGTGCCCCACCACCACGATGGTGGGCTTGCTGCTGTCCACTGCCCCCCAGCCCAGGTCCACCAGGGGGGTATCCGCCACCGAGGTGGGCAGGCCGAATCCCACGATCTGGGCGATGTCCGCCGCCTCCAACGCCACGTGGTCCAAAGTGCCGGCGTGGAAGGCCTTGGACTCGAAATCCAGGTAGTCGCCTTCCTGGCCCATATGGGTGGAAGACACCAGGTGGATCATTTCCCGCTCCACGTACTCGATGGCCTTGCGCAGATCCCCCAGGGTCTCGGGCCTGAGCCCCATGACCGTCCGGATGATGGGGGCTTCCACGTTCACCTGGCTCCCCAAGTCGATCTTGCGGTCCTCCCCGTACTTCTCGATGAGGTGGTCGATGATGTGCCTGCCGTGGGCACCGTGGGCCGCCGTGCCCATGAGGGAACAGATCAAGATCCACCGGGCCTGCTGGGAGGCAATGTCAATGCCGCAGGCTCCCTTCTTGTCTTCGGTGAGATCGCATTTGCCGTAAGTACACAGGCAACACAGGTCGCAAAACGGAGCGTAAAAAGGCTCATAGGTGCTGAGGAGCCGGAAGTCCCAGTTACGCAAGTCCGTGAGCGTGGGCATGGGGGTGGGGCCGATCGGCTCCCAGGCGTCTTCGGCCCGGATGGTCTTCTTGACTTCGGCTTCGCGCAGCTTCCCTTGCATGTTCCACTTCCTCCCTAGAACGACCTAACCTACCAGGGCCTTGACTTGCCGCAGGCTTTCCGGATGCCGGAAGGTCACCAGGTCCGCCCCGGCCAAGAGCAGGGTAAACGCCGTCGCCGCTTCCCACAGTACGCCCCTTGGCGTATCCTGCATGGCCTCCTTGGTCTTCCAGACCTCTTTACCCACCCGGGCGATGATGGGGCACTGCAGGGACTTATCATCATGCACCACCGCGGCGAGGCGGATGCGCTCCATGGTGGAGTACGCATACTCCAACCCGTAGCCGGCCGCACAGCTGAGCGGGTCGATGACGACCCGCTCGAGCGGGAAGAACTTGCCCAGCCGGATGTTGAGATCCTTGGCCAGGTTGATGTCCATAGGGATCTGGGCGATGATGGCGTGGCCGTGTTCCAAGGCGGCGGGGGCAATCTGCTGGTAGTTTTCCTTCAATACCGGACCGAGGAGCAAGTTGTGCCCCCGGCACTCGGCAGCTACCACCGGCAGGACGGCGGCATCCTTCTCCTTATCTCCCAGGCCGAACACGATCAGGGGTACATCGACGGCCTCGGCGATCCGCCGGACCCCGGCGGCAATGGTGGGAGCGGGGATATCTTGCTCCATGCTGCCCAGGTTCAGGCAGAGCAGCTCGGCACCCAGCTCCTGCGCACCCTGCTTCGCCCAGGCCACCGGGCAGCTGCTCACGCCGGCGTAAAGCTCCTGCAGCCCCGCCGGGTAGTCCACCGGCTCCCGGTCGGACAGCTCCAGGGCCAGCCTGGGCTTGGCCGCTCTTCCTTCGAACCCGTGGAAGGGCAGGGCGTTCTGCCCGCCCACCGCCAGCAGCTTGCCCTCTTTCCCCAGGCCAAGCCCGGCGATGGTGCCCGGGTACCGGTCAAGGAACCTCTCCATGCTCTCTTCCTCCTGCCACGCTAGATCTCCAGCCAGGACGGGGAATATAGCTCACGGCCCAGCATCACCCTGGCCGTCTTGTAGTAGCTGCGCTCCTCTGGCGACATGGCGCTTATATCGAGACTCTCGCCGTCCATAACTTGGGCGATGAGAGAGGTGATCTCCGGGCGCTTGCCCGCGTTGACCTCGATGAGGTCTTGATCGAAGCTGTCCACGATGGCAGAGTACAGGCCGGCCTCTTCCAGGATCACCATCATCACCTGGTTCAGCCAGTGCCGCAACTGCCGGGGAGCTCCGTTGGATACGTTGGACAGGCCCACGATAGACTTGACGCCGGGAGCGATATCCGGAAGCATCTTCACGAGTTCCACGGCTTCCAGGATGTCCTGCTGGCCCACGCCGATGGGCATGAGGATGGGGTCGACCCAGATATCCTCCACGGGGATACCGAGGCCGGTGGCGTAATCGATGGTTTCCATGATGGACTCGGCCCGGGAGGCGGCATCGGAGGGGATGCCCCCATCGTTGAGGACGGAGATGACTACGTTGGCATTATGCTTCTTGGCCAAGGGCAGCATCCGCTCTTTGCTGTCCCGGGTGCCGGAGGCGGAGTTGATGAGGGGCTTACACCGGCAAATGGCCAGCCCCGCTTCCATGGCCACCGGGTTGGTGGTGTCGAGAGAAAGCGGGAGCTCCACTACGGCCTGGATGGCGTCGACCAGCCAGGTCATGGTCTCCGCCGGATGCTTGCGGGCCGGTCCGATGTTCAAGTCGATCAAGTGCACCCCGGATGCCGCCTGCCTGGTGGCCAACTCCTGCAGAGGAGCCGCGTCTTTAGCGGAGAGGGCCGCCGAAACTACCTTAGAAAGAATCTGAATATTCTCCCCGACCAGGATCATACCTTTCTACCCCCCTGCTTGGTTACAGAACACCCGTCCCTGCAAAAAGCCAATAGGCTTTTTTCTGTGCTGCTCATCGGAAATCCTCCTCACCTCCGGCACCGGCCGAGAGTTTTTCCCGGGGTCGGGGCACCGGACCCGTGTTATCAGACTCTTTGATCGGGCAGTAACCGGCCGTCTCTTGGGACCACGGGCCTCCCCCTATCCAATGCGGAAGTTGCCGGCCGCCGGCCCCGCCGATCCTATCCCCACGGACACCAAGACCGGCCCGGACCGGGACGGGTTTCTAGGGAGCAAGGTACGGTAGACATCGAGCTTCCGGTATGACTGCTTCTTGCCGGGTGGACGCTTCCTGGCGGTGATACCGGGGAGCCCGTGCCTGGGAACCCTCCTCGCGGGCCGGTCGTCAACACCTGCGTACAGCTGGGGTAGCTTTGCGGGAAACGCTTTTTGTGCAGCAGGCGGGGAGGAATCGGGGGTGTGGCGTCGAATTTCGACACTGGTCAGATCTGGCGCCGGTGGTTGCGGGAGGCAGGATCATGCGTCGACAGCTAGCAGTACTTGCGTTGCTTTCGTTCTGTGTTGCCGTACTGACGTCTGCATTCCCCTCGTTCGCCTACGGCAGTCCGGCCGATATCCGCAGGCGGATAGGCGAGACCAGGACGGAAATTCGCGAGCTGGAGCGGGTACTCGCGGCCCTCGAGCAAGCGATTCGCACTCGGGCGGCACATGTGAGCCAACTCGAACGAGAGCTACGGAATACGGAAGCAGGCTTGACCCGTTTGAGAGGGGAAGTTAGCGCTGCCCGGAGCCGGTTCGACGAGGCGAACCGGGTCTTCGCAGGCCGGCTGCGCAGCGTCTACATGCAGGGCAGCCTCTCCTATCTGGAACTGCTACTCGGGGCAGCTAGCTTGGGCGATCTGGTGGTGCGCTGGACCTACCTGCGCCGGATTCTGCAGCACGATAGTGGGGTGATCGACGCCGTCCAACGGGAACAGTCGTTGCTGCGGGAACGCGCCCTCACCCTGGAGAGTGAAACCCAACGCATGCATGCCCTGCGTCAGCAACGAGACGCCGAGCGTCGCAACCTGCTGGCTCAGGAGCGTGAGAAAAGAGCAGTACTGGCCGCAGCGCAAGGGAGACTGGCCGTCGATCTGGCGCTCATTACGCCGCAGGCAGAACGCCGGCCGGTGTACGGGGTCATTCTTGACAACGCTCCCCAGGCTAGACCACAGCATGGATTGGCTAATGCCGCCATGGTTTATGAGTACGAAGTGGAAGGCAGGATCACCCGTTACCTGGCCCTCTTTTCCAGCTTCCCGGCTAAAATTGGACCGGTGCGCAGTGTCAGGTCGCACAGCGCCATGCTGGCGCTGGAACATGGTGTGCATCTCGTCTACGCCGGCGGCGGTCTGGATGTGCTGGACCGGATCCGGGGCTGGGAGGTGCAAGGTACGGATGCCCTGCGCTCGCAGAGCAATAGCTTTTCCCGGGATGGCTCTCGCCGTGCGCCGCATAACCTGTATGTCAACCTGGCCACCCTTGACCTCCATTCCCCATCGACGCAAATGGTGATCCGACCGGCCTACTTAGGCAGGCAGGGGGCTCAAGGCCTCAGAATCGAGCTGGAGTATAGCCCGGACTACCGGATCACTTACCAGTTCGTCGAGGAGAAAGGCGCCTATCGCCGGCATATCAATGGACAGGTCCATAGGTGTGCCGCCGGTACGGTGATCTATGCCCGCAATGTCATCATCCAGTATGCGCGCCATGGGACCGACCTGTTGCGTCGCCCCACGCCGGATCTCGTCGGCGAGGGAGACATCGACTTTTACGCCCTGGGGGAGCACTTCCGGGGAAGGTGGAAGAAGGAAAGCACCAATTCGCCCACACGCTTCTACTTCCTGGACGGCCAGGAAATAGAACGCGTCTATGGCCAGACCTGGATTCAGATTGTACGAGCACGGTAACCAGCTCACGACTTACCCCGGGAGTCCGGCCCTGCCGGTGGTGGGCATTGATTGGGCCGATGACCGCCATAACGTGGTGGCGTTAGCCCCCGCTTCGGTTGGCCGGTCAGCTCTGCGTAGACCATCCGGCTGCGGGGCTGGCGCAAGTCGTCCGGTCCGCCTGCACAGCCGGCCTGCATCCCGGAGAGGCGCCATGGCCTCCTCTGGCCAGCCCCCAGCTGGAGGCGGGTTGCCCGGTCTATCCCGCCAATCCGAAGACGGTGGACCGCCACCGTCGGGCCGCCGGTGCCAAGACGGACGCCATCGACCCCCGGCTGCTCGCCGGCCACGTCCGCCGTGAGCAGCGCGCCTCCGGCTAATACCTTCCGTCTAGCTGTGCCGCCGTGTGTAGGGCGATGGTCGGTTTTCTCCACCTTCACTGGGGCAAGGTCTTCTCGACCCGGATGAACGCCTCTACCCCGGGGCACGGACCATGCTCACCGCATCAGACCCTTTTGATCCGGCTCCGCTCGGGGCCGGGTGCCCCGGTGTCGCTTTGCCGGTATTCCCCGGCACCTCTGTGCCACCGGCCCGTACCGGTCAGCCCTGGGTTATTCCCGTGCTTCCTGCTTGGCCGCCAGTAAGGCGGGAACCCGCAAAATGGCCGTGGCCACCAGCGCCCCGGCCGCGCTGCTCAGGGTGAACGGGATGATGTAGGTGTAGGCCAGGACGTCGCGGCCCAAGACCAAACGGGCCAACGGGAAAGCGGCCAATGCGCCCAGCACCCCGGTGCCCAGCACCTCGCCGAGGACGGCGAAGGGCACCCGCCCGCTCATCCGGTACAGCACCCCGGCGATAAGGGCACCGAACATGCCTCCCGGGAAGGCAAGCACCGTACCTATGCCCAAGGCGTTTCTAAGGACGGCCACGGCAAAGGCTACCGTCACCGCCGCCACCGGACCGAAGCGCACCGCCGCTAACACATTGATGGCATGCTGGATGGGAAAAAGCCGGGCTCCCAACAAAGGCATGGAGAGAAAGCCCGTGAGACTCCCCACCGCCACCAGTAGCGCTATCCCCGTCAGCTGCTTTACCTGCACGGTCTCAACCCCCTCAAGACTAATATCCAGCTCCCCTACCTCCCCAGCCTCTTCCGGCCATCTCCTCCTCTACCGGCCGCCCCTCCGCCCAGCACCTTTTTTGCCCCACCAAGGGCAAACCGCGGACCGAGCAGTCCGCGGTAAGCTGATCACGGCTATCCGCTACGGTCCTTCCCTACGCTGGTATTACCCAGATCAGGTTCCAGGGATTGGCCGGCTCCTCTACCCCGGCCTCTCAGCCCGCCACGGCGGGCACTCCCAGGACTATACAGTTTTCCGACCCTTACTATAGCACCGGCGCCGGCCGCTGGTCAAGGCGCCGCCGGCCACCCTTGCCCTACTCCGGGCAGGGAGACCGGGCGACCCGCACCCGGGCGGCCCGCAACAGCTCGCCCTGCATACGGTAGCCACGCCGGAGCTCATGGGTGACGGTATCCTCCGCCACCTCCGGACTCTCACTTACCGCCACCGCTTCGTGGCACGCCGGATCGAAGGGCTGGCCGACACAGGCTACCGGCTCCACCCCTTGCATGGCCAGCAGCTTCTGTAGCTGCCGGAAGATCACCTCGACCCCGGATCTGAGCCCGGCGCCGTCCTCAGCCTCCAGGGCCAGCTGGAAGTTGTCCACGACCTCCAGTAGCGAGAGCAGCAGATCCGATTTACCCATACGCACCCGGCGCTCCAGATCCCTCTCCACGCGCTTCCGGTAGTTATCCAGATCCGCCCGGCAGCGCAGAAAGGCTTCCCAGTTCTCCGCCGCCTTGGTTTCGGCCTGGGCCAAAGCCTCGCGCAGCGCGCTCAGCTCGGCGTTTTGCAGGTCAGCTTGGGCTCGCCGGTTGATTTCCTCGGTCACGGCATTCACCGCCTATCTGGGCTGGTCCTTATCCCGAAATTCCGCGTCCACCACTTCCTCTTGGGCTTGGTCCTGCTCACCCTCGCCGGGTGGTTTCTGCTTGTAGAGCTCTTCGGCCAGCCGGTACGAGGCTTGCTGCAGGGCCTCGGTGGCCTGGGCGATGCGTTCGGCATCCGTACCGGCAAGCGCCTCTTTCAGCTCTTTGAGGCGCCCCTCCACGTTCTGCCGGTCTTCGGCAGGCAAGCGATCGCCCACCTCCTTGAGGTTCTTTTCCACGTTATACTGCAGGCTGTCGCCGCGGTTTCTGATTTCCACTTCATCCCGGCGCTTTTGGTCCTCGGTAGCGTGCTTCTCCGCCTCCCGGACCATGCGGTCCACGTCCGCCTTGGTCAGTTGGGTGGACGCCGTAATGGTGATCTTCTGCTCCCGCCCGGTGCCCTTGTCCTGGGCGGTGACGTTGAGAATACCGTTCTGATCGATGTCGAAGGTGACCTCGATCTGGGGCACGCCCCGGGGAGCGGGAGGCAGCCCGGTCAGCTGGAAGCGGCCCAGGGTGCGGTTATCCTGGGCCATGGACCGCTCGCCCTGGAGGACATGGACCTCCACTTGGGTCTGCCCGTCGGCGGCAGTAGTGAAGGTCTGGCTTTTACGCGTAGGTATGGTGGTGTTCCTCTGGATGAGGGGCGTGCTCACGGCGCCCAGGGTCTCGATGCCCAGGGTGAGCGGGGTCACGTCCAGGAGGACGACATCCTTGACATCGCCGGCCAGTACTCCCGCTTGGATGGCCGCACCTACCGCCACCACCTCGTCCGGGTTCACGCCCCGGTGGGGCTCCTTGCCCGTCAGGCGCTTGATCAGTTCCTGGATGACCGGCATGCGCGTGGCACCGCCCACCAGGATCACTTCGTCCAGTTCCGCCTCGCTGAGCTTGGCATCGCGCATGGCCTGCCGGAACGGGCCTACCGTGCGCTCGGTCAAGTCGGCGGTGAGCTCTTCGAACTTGGCCCGGGTGATTTTCTGCTCCAGGTGCTTGGCACCGCTCTGGTCGGCGGTGATGAACGGCAGGCTGATGGTGGTCTCCACCACCGTGGATAGCTCGCACTTGGCTTTCTCCGCCGCTTCCAGCAGGCGCTGCAGGGCCTGGCGGTCCTTGCGCAGGTCGATGCCGGTATCCTTGCGGAAAACGTCGGCCAAGTGCTCCACCACGCGCTGGTCATAGTCATCGCCGCCCAGGTGGGTATCTCCCGCGGTGGACTTGACCTCGAAGACGCCGTCCCCCACTTCCAGAATGGACACATCGAAGGTACCGCCGCCCAAGTCCCACACGAGAATGGTTTCGTTGGCCTTCTTCTCCAAACCGTAGGCTAAAGCGGCCGCGGTGGGCTCGTTAATGATGCGTAAAACCTCAAGCCCGGCAATGCGGCCCGCATCTTTAGTGGCCTGGCGCTGGGCATCGTTGAAATAGGCCGGAACGGTAATCACCGCCTGGGTCACCGTCTCGCCCAGGTATTTCTCGGCGTCCTCTTTCATCTTCCTCAGGATCATGGCGGAGATCTCTTCTGGAGTGAAGTCCTTGTTCGCTGCGGGGATGCGCACCCGCACCTCGTCCTTGCTTCCCCGCACAACCTCGTACGGCACCCTCCCACGCTCGGTGGCGACTTCCTCGTGCCTTCTCCCCATGAACCGCTTGATGGACGCCACGGTGTTCTGGGGGTTGAGCACGGCCTGGCGCCGCGCCAGGTGACCCACCAAGCGCTCGCCGGTGCGGGGAAACCCCACTACCGAAGGGGTGAGACGCGACCCTTCGGCGTTGATCACCACCGTGGGTTTCCCGGCCTCCATCACGGCCAGCACCGAGTTGGTGGTCCCCAGATCGATGCCTACGATCTTGCTCATGTCGTCATGCACCTCCCGCTACTACTAACCTTTCCATGCTCCCGGGCTGGCATCCTGGTGGTGCCGGCCCGCCAGGGCGCGCTCCATTTCCAGGAGCGCCCGGATCCCGGCCAGATTGATTCCCTTGGTCCGGTGCAAATAGAGGATACGGGCCAGCAACCGGAGGTCGTCCTCAGAGTACAGCCTGATGTTGGCGCAAGTACGGGCAACCTCCAGCAAGCCCTCCCGGTCAAACTGCCGGAGCACCTGGGTGGAGACGCCCAGTAGCCTGGCGGCTACGCCGATGGTGTAGACCGGTTCGCCGGGTCCGTGTAGCCGCTGCAAAGGCACTCACTCCTTTCCCGGTATTCGACCCATCCCATATTACCCAGCTGATAGGGTGGTTGTCAATACTCTTTTCGATAGGCCCATAACTAAGTTGTCGGTCCACCCATAGCGACCGGCTGCCAGGTCCGCCGGGTGCCACCTGGCATCTGCACTCCCGGAAGTGTGCACCGTCCATCCTCCGGGAGTAGCAGCTCACCGGAAACCATGGGGGTGGCGACGGACCGGCAAGTCCGTAGACTGTCGTTTGCGCCTGCGGGTAGCGAGGAATACACGCTAACTGGGATGGGTCCTTCGCCGGTTGCATCGAGTGCAGCGCCCCCGGTCGTCTCCTGCACTACCGGCAGGAGGACCATAGCGGACCGGCGAATCCGGTAGCCCGATCCTGCCCGGGCACCCGGCGCAGGCGGCCGCGCCCGTAGCGGTTTCACCGGATGCCTATCAACGCGTAAGGAGGTGATCCCGTGGACACCAAGGCCCTGCACCAGATCACCTACGGCCTTTACGTGGTGGCTTCCCGGCGGGAAGACGCCCTGAACGCCCAAATCGCCAACACCGTGTTCCAGATCACCAGTGAACCTCCGGCCATCGCCGTGGGGATCAACCGGGCCAACCTCACCCATGAGTTCATCGTCGCCAGCGGCCTGTTCGTGGCCTCCGTCCTACCGCAGGATACCCCGTTGGCCGTCATCGGCCACTTTGGGTTCCGGTCGGGCAGGAAGTCCGAGAAGTTCCAGGGCACCGATTACCGGTTGTCCCCGGCGGGCGTCCCCTACCTGCCCGCTAGCCTGGCCTACCTGGAAGCCAAAGTGACCCGGGCCCTGGAAGCGGGCACCCATACCGTCTTTGTGGGCGAAGTTTCCCAGATGGAGCTGGTCCAGCCGGGCGTGCCGTTGACTTACGCCCATTATCACCAGATGAAACGCGGTGCGGTCCCTAAAGCCGCGCCACTTCCCCCGGCCCCGGTCGAGCAGGCCAAACCCGGGCGGTGGGTGTGTAAGCAGTGCACCTACATCTACGATCCGGAGAAGGGAGATCCGGAAGGAGGGGTACCCGCCGGGACGCCCTTTACCGCACTACCGGGGAACTGGGTCTGCCCGGTGTGCGGCGCCTCCAAGGATGCCTTTGCCCCGGAAGATTAGAGGTAACGGGTAGTTCCGCAGGACGGGTGGATGTAGGCCAAGGCTGCCCGGGCCCACCCCTGACCCGCCGTTCAGGCGGACCGCAGGTGTGGCCGGGCCCGCTTGGCCAATGAGAGGAGAGCAGCCATGGACCGCTACGTATGTAACATTTGCGGATACGTGTACGACCCCGCCGATGGCGACCCGGATGCCGGCGTGCCCGCCGGAACCTCTTTTGCCCAGCTCCCGGCCGGCTGGGTCTGCCCGCTGTGCGGGGTACCCAAGGAGGACTTCACCAAGGAAGCCTAGGAGCTGAGATCGCCTCTGGGACCAGGCGGTGACGGGCCTGCAGTTTCCGGCCGTGCCGGACCGGCGCCCGCGAGCAGGCCCCGCTCTATCTGGAGCGGCTGTAGCGAGCGCGACTTCGCCCTCCAGCCGGTACCCCGCAGGTCTGGCGCCGCCCCTGCTCCGAAGCTGCGGGTGCACCGGCCCGCCCTCGTTCCCGCCTACCGCCCCAGCTTGGCATTGGCCACCGGGAACGATAGCCGATGTTCTGCCCGCGCTCTGCCCGTCATCCGGCCCACAGGGGGAGCTGCCGCGACTCCCGGGTCAACGCCAGGGCCAGAGCCTGGTAGCCCCGGGCCGCCGCATACAGCTGGTCCACCGCGATGCACTCGTCGACGGTGTGCGCGTCCACCTCCCGGCCCGGGCCGAAACCCAGGGTGGGAACGCCCAGCTCGCCGGCAGAACCGCTGCCATTGGTGCAGAATTGGTAGCTGGAGATGGTGGGCGTCAGGCCGGTCTCCTGCAGCGCCGACAGCGCCCGCCGGACCAGGGGGTGGTCCTCAGGCAGCTCCCAGGCCGGGAAGTGCTTGGGCTGGGCGAGGCGATAGCCGGTGTAGCTAATGGCTTCGCCCTCCGCCACCCGGCAGGTCACCGGCATGCCGGCGGCTTCCGCGGCCACCCGTTCCACCTCCCGGGCGGCCGCCCCGGCTTCCTCTCCGGGCAGGCTCCGCCGGTCCAGGGTCGCCCTACAGCCATAGGGGACCACCGACACACCGGGATAGGGGGTGGAAACCACATCGGTCAGCACCACCAGGGCCGGACCCAGCCGGGGATGTTCGGGCAACCGCTGCCGTTCCAGGGCGAGCCACGCCCGGGCCAAGCCGCTTACGGCATTGACCCCGGCTGCGGGAAACGCCGAGTGGCAGGGTTTGCCCTCGACCTCCAGCACCAGCTCCATCCGCCCCCGCTGGCCGATGGCCAGGTTCAGCCGGGTAGCTTCCCCCACCACCACGCAGTCGGGCTTAATGCGTTCCAGGGCCACTCTCAGGGCCACACCCTCCAGCACCTCTTCGCTGACCGAGCCGCAGACCCAGACGTCGCCTTCGAGCCGGCCGCGGTTTAGACCGGAGAGGCCGTGCACCATGGCCGCCAGGGCCCCGCGCATGTCCGCGGCGCCCCGGCCGAACAGCTGGCCATCCTCCACCACTCCGGCATAGGGCGGATGGCGCCAGCCGGTAGGGTCGGCCCCCACGGTGTCCAGGTGGGCGTCAAAGAGCACCACGACCCGCCGGCCGCGCCGGGCGCGTTTTCCGGAGAGCCGGCCCAGGACGTTGCCGGCGGCATCCACCAACACTTCATCGTAACCCAAGGCTTCCATGGCCTCTTTCACCGCCCTGGCCACTGCCCCCTCGTGTCCGGACTCTCCGGGAATGCTCACCAGCTGCGATGCCAACCCAACCAGGTCCCTTGCCATCTCCATCCCTCCGCATGCTTCGCTACTGGGTCCCCTGCCTCAAGTGGGAATTGCGCGCGTAGCTCAGGCACACCCAGGCCGGTACGTGGAACATGGCCGCCAGCATCAGCCCGGGAACAAAGGATCCGGTCACCTCGGCCAGCCAGCCGGTGAGGGCCGGCGCCGCCACTGCCGCGGCAGAGCTGGCCAAGTTGAGCACGGCGAAGGCCCGGCCCCGGGCGGCGGGCGCCACCGTGTCTGTCACCGTGGCCACTAAAATGGGGTCAACCACCAGCTTGCCGGCCACCCCATACAGGGCCAGTCCGGCCACCACCGCCGGAAGACCGGGTAGCGCCGCCAGCAGCAGGGCCAGCCCGCCCACGGGTAGTAGCGCCAGGAGAACTGGATAGCGGCCGTAACGGTCCGAGGCCCACCCGGCGGCCACCCCGCCGGGTATGGCCAGGGCCGGGATGATGGCAGTCCACATGCCCGCGTCCCGGCCGCAAAGGCCATGCACTTGGTGCAGGTAGTACGGGGTCCAGGAGAGTAGCGTGTATAGCCCGTACATGGTGAGAAAGGCCGCTGCCGTCAGAGGCCAGCCGACCTTGGCTGGGCCGGCCGGCGCGGCCGGCAACCGGGGAAGGGAGCCCGGACGCACCAGCACGGCCATGAGCGCCGCCAGGATTACCCCCGTCGCCCCCAGCAGGCCCAGTACCGCCCTCCAGTGCCAGCCCCGGGCGTACACCAGGGAGGCGGTGAGCATGAGTCCTACGATGGTGCCTGCGGCCATACCGGTATTGATGAAAGCTAGTAGTGCCCCGCGCCGCCCTTCCGGGACGGCCCCGGCGGCCAGGGCATACTGGGTGACGTAGTAGGTGCCCTGCCCCAGGCCGGACACGGCCCGCCAGGCGCCGAAGGCCCCGGGCCCGGCGGCCCAAGCCGCTCCCAGCCCGGCCGTCCCCTGCACGGCATAGCCGGCCAACAGCAGCGGGCGGGGGCTCCACCGGTCGGATAGGATGCCAGAGGGCAGCTGGGCCAGGGTATAGGTGAGAAAGAACGCGCTGCTGATCAGTCCCAGCTGGGCCCGGTCCAGCCGCCATTCCCGGGCCAGTGCCGGGAGCAGGACCGGTAGCGCCGTGCGGCCGGCGTAGAGCACGACCCAGCCGAAAAAGAGCAGGATGCACAGGCGCAAATAATACGGCAGTTTCACGGGTGCCCTCCCGGACCGCCCGGCCCTAAGCTGAATCGCCCGCACCGCCCAGGTACTTGTCTATGAGGTACTGGGCAGCGTGCAACGGATCTTCTCTCCGGCACACCAGTTCCCCCAGGTCGCCTCCTGCCCGGGCTCTCTCCAGGATCCTATCCACCAGGCGATGCTCCAGGACCGCGCGCACTTCCGTCAAAAACGCGCGTTCCCTCCGTACGGCCAGCTCCCCGCTGGCCGACAGATGGGCGTAATGCCCGTCCAACTGCCCGCCCAGCTCGCAGAGCCCCTGACCGCTGGTGGCCACCGTCTGGACCACGGGCGGGTGCCATCCCCCCGGGGGTTTGTGGTCCAACCACATGGCAATGGTCAGAGCGGTGCGGGATGCGCCTTCCCGGTCGGCCTTGTTGACGCAAAAGACATCGCCGATCTCCATGATGCCGGCCTTCATCACCTGGACCTCGTCGCCCATACCCGGTACGGTCACCACCAGTACGGTGGTGGCCAGGCCCATGATGTCCACTTCCGACTGGCCCGCTCCCACCGTTTCGACCAGGATCAGGTCGAAGCCAAAGGCATCCAGGAGCCGCACCACTTCCCCGGTGGCGCCCGAGATCCCTCCCGGGCGACCGCGCGTGGCCAGGCTGCGTATGAAGACGGCGGCATCAAGGCCGTGGCCTTGCATGCGTACCCGGTCCCCGAGCATGGCCCCGCCGGTGAAGGGGCTACTGGGGTCAACGGCGATGATGCCCACCGTCCGCCCTTCCCGGCGGTAGCCGGTGGTCAGGGCGTCCACCAGCGTGCTCTTACCGACTCCGGGCGCGCCGGTGACGCCCACCACCTGGGCATCCCGGCGGTGGCGGTAGGCCCAGCCGAGCAGGGCCCGGCGTTCCGGTGCCCGGCCTTCCACCAGGGAGATGGCCCGGGCCAAGGCGCGACGGTCCCGGGCGATCATGCCGTGGATCAGGTCCATGCGGTCACAGCCTTCTCGCCATACCGGCGGTAACTCTATTCTGCGGGAGGCAGCGCGTTAGCTCGGGCTGCCGTCGCTTCAAGCCAGCAAAGCCAGCATGACGCCGGCCGCCACCGCTGTGCCGATCACCCCGGCCACGTTGGGCCCCATGGCGTGCATGAGCAGGAAGTTGGCCGGGTTCTCCTCCTGGCCCAGGCGCTGGACGACCCGGGCGGCCATGGGCACCGCCGAGACCCCGGCGGCCCCGATCATGGGATTTACCTTGCCCCCGGTCAGCACGTACATGAGCTTACCCAGCAGCACGCCGCCGGCGGTGCCGCCGCAAAAGGCCACCAGCCCCAGACCGATGATGAGCAGAGTCTCCCGGGTCAGGAAGGTTTCCGCGTTCATGGTGGCCCCTACCGACAGGGCCAGCAGGATGGTGACGATGTTGATCAGCTCGTTCTGGGCCGTGCGGGAGAGTCGCTCGGTCACCCCGGACTCACGCAGCAGGTTTCCGAACATGAGCATACCCACTAACGGGGCCACCGGGGGCAGGATGAGGGTAACCATGACGGTGGCGATGATGGGAAACAGCACGCGCTCGGTCCTGGATACCGGCCGCAGCTGGGCCATGACCACTTTCCGTTCCTTCTTGCTGGTGAGGGCCCGGATAATCGGGGGCTGGAGCAGCGGCACCAGGGACATATACGAATAGGCGGCCACCGCCACCGGGCCCAAGAGGTGGGGGGCCAGCATGCTAGTAAGGTAGATGGCCGTGGGCCCGTCCGCCCCGCCGATGATGCCGATGGACGCAGC
>DMHJ01000180.1 GCA_003449495.1 Clostridiales bacterium UBA8153 | reverse complement strand
GCTACACAAGAAGTTTGAGCAGTTGCGGGTCCCGGAAGAGCGACTCCAGTCGCCTGGTACCCGTCTGCAACCGGTCAGCGTGCAGCGCCAGGTTGATCGGATCCTGCACGGGGAAAGAGGGCAGGAACTGATCCAGGTGACCCTCACCAAGGACCCGGCCACGGGCCAGCTGGATATGACCTGGGAGCTGGACGCCCAGGCCTACCAGCGCGTGACCGAAGTCCTCTTCGGCAAGCGCATGGTGGTGACCTGCCGGGACGAGTGGTCCACCGCGGACATCGTGGCTGCCTACTGGGGACAGAGCCGGGTGGAACAAGCATGCAAGCAGTTCAAGAACCCCTACCACCATGCCGTGCGTCCCCAGTATCACTGGACCGACCAGAAGGTCAAGGTCCACACCTTCATCTGCATCATCGCTTTGCTGTTGTCGCAGGTGCTGGTCAAAAAAGCTACCGCTGGGGGGTTTCCCTTCAGCATCAATCAGCTCATCGACCGACTATCAGCTATCCGAAAAGTGGAAAGCTACACCGTTACCGCGTTGAGGGGCCGACCCCAGAAGGAGGTACAGTTTGAAGACATGGAGCCGGAACTACAGAAGCTCTATGAGGCTCTGACCGGGGAAACAGTTTAGTATATACACCTTCCTTCCCTCAAAAGACCTCTTACCCTGGTATTTTCACCTGATCGGACCGACATGCGTAGGAAAGTCACGCTAGTGCCGATGCCCACCATTCACCGCCACGCCCCGGCGCGCCAGGAAGCTGTAGCCTTTGGAGAAGCGCGAAAACGGCAGGATGCCCAGGATAAACCGGATCACGATGGTGAGGCGCCCCGGGGCCAGTGGCACCCATAGCGAATCGCGGATGTTAATGTAGGCCATGATGATGGCATGACCCGATGAACAGTTGCTCTGCCAGCCGGCAAGCCTGGTTGTCACCAATGACGCAACTGAGGGGCGTGGGGGTCAGGAGCCCGGCCATCCAGATACCGCAGTGCTACGGGCCGTACCATGAAAGGCCCACAGTGGCATCGAGGCGTGATGGTATGCCATGGGACGGCCGGGCCGGCCTGTTCAACCGAGATCGACCATACCAACCTCATCCTTGATCTGGATCTTAGTTCCGTAGGGCGCAGACAGCCGCTGCATATCCTCGAGAATCTTGACGGCCAGCTCGCCGTGGGCAAGCAGTGGCCGGCCTTGCTGCGGCCGGGGGGTGTCCGTTCCGAGGTGGACCGGGTATAGGGTGATCCCCGCCAGTACGCCGTCCCTGATGGACATCCGGACCAGGACCGATTCGTAGTAGATGCGCTCCTTCCGGATCAGCTCCTGGTCCAGACGAGCGTCCCAGACGTCGGCAAGGGTACTGCCAAATGCGTCAAGGTCGTATTTCTGGTACATCTCCGCCGGTACCCGTTGCATGGTGCTTGACTGCATCATGAAGTTACCCAGGCTGTAGAACACGGGCTTGCCCTGGTGGATCTCAATACCGCGCAGGATGTGCGGCCCGTGCCCGAATACTGCGTCCGCTCCCGCCTCGATGCAGGCCCGGCAGAAAGTCTCCACGAATTCGGCGGGCTTGGTGTTGACAAGCTGGGATTCGTGAGCGTGGAGACTGACGAAGCAGAAATCCGCCTGGCGCCTGGCGTCCCGCACCCACTTGAGGATTTCCTCCATGTCTCGTGGATTGGGCGTACTTCTGGTGCCCGGACTGTCTGACACTCTGAACCTGCTATCGAGAAACTTATATTCATGCTCAGGAATGGGCTTTTCCTTGCGATACCTAGCCCGTTGCGCGGCGGCCTCGGCGATGCCCGACTCCGCGGCAACCCCTTTTAGCGCCTCCATAGTCTCATGCCGGACCTGATAGGTGGTCTCATGGCGCAACGGGTTGACTCCAGGACGACCGGACATGTCCTGCCGCTGCTCGCCCGCGGCGTGGCCGTGTGGGATGGTCGAGGTCGCGGCGATTAGGGCGACCCGGCCGGCGGCGAGGTCCATGTAGGCTGGCTGCCGCGCCCGGGTCAGATTCTCCCCGACGCCGGCATGCACCAGGCCACGAGTGGCAAGCTCGTGGATCGTCGACAGAACGCCGCCCGGACCGAAATCCGCGCCATGGTTGTTGGCGGTGGAGAACAGGTTGAAACCGAGCCAGCTCAGCTCGTCGGCGAGGTACGGTGGCACCCCGAGCCAGTTGCCGCCGCAGTGCTCGGATGGGTAGTCAGGGGCTTCGCCGAGTACGACCTCGAGATTGGTGAACCTGACATCAGCTTGACCCAATAGGTCGCGAAGAACAAGAAAGTCCGGCTCTCGATAGCTGGACAGGCGGCGGGTGACCAGACTGTCGCCGGTGATCGCGACCTCCAGGGTTCTCCTTGCAGCCTCGAAAGACAAGACGCTCCCCCCTGTGGATGGGTGTCATTGGGTGGTGCCCGGATTCCGCTGCAAAGGCCCCTTCGGTTCGGCAGGCAACCGCGAGTGGGCGATCTGAGTCTCCCCAATGCTCCCACCCGCAGTATCCCTCGTGCCGCTGCCTCTGGGAGTCTTTTCCCCTTCAAGGGCAGGTCCCCATAGCTGGCGCAAAACTGGTGCCCGTGCTGTTCCGACCAGGCTCGCCCCGGTCTGGCGGGTTGCCCACCGGACGCCGTTGCGGTGATTGAGCCGGGAGTACCTTCGCTGGCTCCGGTCAAAATCCTGCTAAAACCAGCCTGCGATATGTCAGGGTCGCGGCTACCGGGCTCAGGTTCGCCGACGAACGCTGAGCCGGCAGCTGACCTCGGCAAGGGCCGCGAACCACAGCGACCAGGCAGAGGCATTATACCGGCTGCTAAACAAAGACACTATCATGTAATGGGAGGAAAGTGCGGGGCCGGCGGCCAATAGGCCGCAGTGCGGTGGGGACGCATAAGCGGTGCCGAAGGAGCCGGCGAACAAATGAGCAAGTGCCGCATGCTACGGTGGCAGGCCGCCTTTGTGGCTGCCTTGCTCATAGTCGGGTGCGGTCCAGCCCCGGATCCCCGGGACCCCGCCGCTACGCCGGGGCCTGTCGTCCGGGAGGTCCGCGGCCAGCTGGTCCACGCCATCACCCGCGACCCGGTCACCCTCAACCCGCTCTTGGCCGCCGATGCCTGGTCAGAGCTGGTGCACACTCGCATCTTCCAGGGCCTGGTGCGGTTGAACGAAAACTTGGAACCGGTGCCCGCCCTGGCTAAGGCCTGGACTTTTTCCCGGGACGGTCGAGAGTGGACTTTCACGCTAAGAGATGACGTCCGCTGGCACGACGGCGTCGTCTTTACAGCCCGGGACGTGAAGTTCACTTTGGACTTGATCAAACACCCCGACTACCAGGGGCCCCGGCGGTCGGACTTCCGGGTGCTGGAACGGGTGGAGATCACCGGCGAGCACCAAGTCAGGCTCATCCTGAGCCTGCCCTCGGCCCCCTTCCTGTCCCGGTTAGTGGTGGGCATCCTGCCCTATCATGTCTTCGGCGGCCTAAACGTGGCCGGTCTGCGGGAACATCCGGGCAATCTTAGACCTACCGGCACCGGCCCTTTCA
>DMHJ01000147.1 GCA_003449495.1 Clostridiales bacterium UBA8153 | reverse complement strand
GGTCAGCGGGATCCCGATTTTAGCAAACTCAAAGAACGCGAAGGTGCCCAAGTTAGCCGCCTCCAAGGCTCCCTTGGCCAGCAGGTTGGGAGCCGTGCCCACCAGGGTGATCATACCACCCAGTCCGGCTGCCACCGCCAGCGGCATCAGCAGCCTGCCCCGGGCCAGCCTGGCCCGCTCGGCCAGCCGGATGGTCACCGGCAGCAACACCGCCGTGGTGCCCGTATTGGACGTGAAAGCGGACATGACGGCAGCCACGATCATCAACGCAATCAGCAGGCCCCTTTCCGTACGGGCTGCCACCCTGACCATGGCGTCGCCCAACCGGTTGGCCAAGCCGGTCTCGAAGCTGGCGGCACCGATCACGAACATGCTGGCAATCAGTATGACGGTGCTGTTCATGAGGCCGCCGAAGGCGGCCGGGGCCGTCAGCACGCCGGTCAAGTACAAAGCTACGGCGGCGCTCATGGCCGTAGCGGGCAGGGGGATGACCTCGGTGACGAACAATATGGCGGCCGCAGCCAAGATCAGGAGGGTGATGGTGGCATCGCTCATTGGGCATTTCCCTTTCGTGACGGCGAGCAACTTCCGGTGCAACTTATAGTGACACGTGTCACGTATTCTGCATCGTGTCCGCATCTCCTGCCTTACCCGCGGGAAGCTGGGCGCGGATTGGCCAGTCATCTGTGCAGACGGAGGGGTGGGTAGTTCCGGGAACGAAGTTGCCGGGAGCAGTGGTGGCCACCGGCCGGGTTCGACCGGGCTTCGGCCTCTCCACCTGCCTGGCCGGGGCGAGACGGCCCGGCCGCTCGGTCCGGCTTGTACAGGCGCTCTTCTGGCGGTGACCCGGGCGAGGCCGACCCGGGTGGTCGCTGCCCCTTGGTCCCGGACCTAGCCGCCGGTAACCAGTGGAAGCAGTTCACGGGCGAGCCGGGCCGGCGTTTCTTTGCCCTCGGTGGTGGAGAGCATAGCTTCGACTAGGCCGGAGACCAGCTCGGGGGTGATACCCTTGGGTATGATGCGGGCTTGGATTTCCGGGTCGTGGAGCAGTTCGTTTACGGCTTGGCGGAACTGGGGTCCCTCCAGCAGGCCGGCGATCATCTCCTCGAAGTTGGGAGAGACTAGCCTGTGGGCGGTAACCGGGCCACCGTGCGCCCTCGCTCCGCCTCGGAACCCAGCGACTCCCAAAGGACGCGGGTCTCCCGGTCCAAGAGCAGCTCATGGAGGGCGGCGCGTAGCCGGGATGGGGGCATGGTCTCGCTGGCGGGAGGTGCGGGGGCCTGGGGGCATATGGCGTCTAGCATCCACAGTAGGCCGCCAGTGGCGAAGTACCGGATGCCCACCGCCAGTAGAGCTATGGTGACCATGCACACGTGCTTTGACCAGGTGTCCACCTCACCGGTAGTCTGCCACTTCGCCCAGGGGCGTCTGCGAGCGGCAGGAAGCGACGAGCCGAAGTAGAAGGGTTAGCGCCGGGAGGTGATGCCGTGTTTCCGGTGATGCTCCGGGTAGGACCCGTGGAGCTGTACAGCTACGGCCTCATGCTGGCCCTGGCTTTCCTGGCCGGCGTGGCCGTGGCCACCGCCGAAAGCAAGCGCCGGGGGTTGCACCCGGAAGAGCTGACCGACTTATTCCTGGTCACCGCGGTGATGGCCGTGCTTTCCGCGCGGCTTCTCCACGTGGCCCTTAGTTGGGACCTCTACGCCGGGTCGCCGTGGCAGGTGCTCAGCGTCTGGGAAGGCGGTCTGAGCATCCACGGCGGGGTGGCGGGGGGCCTGGTGACCGGGTGGTGGTTTGCCCGCCGCCGGCACCTACCCTACCTGGTGCTGGCCGACGCTACCGCCCCGGGGCTTATCTTGGGCACGGCCATCGGCCGGCTGGGCTGCTTTCTCAACGGCTGCTGCTACGGCGTAGTCACCGCCGGTTGGTGGGGCACCCGCACCCGCTATGCGCCGGGATGGCGGCACCCCACCCAGCTGTATGAGCTGGTGCTTGCCTTGGGCCTGTTTGCCTTCCTCTGGTCGCGGCGGCGGCTTCCCGTGAGGTCGGGCAGGCTGTTCTTCATGTACGTGGCCGGCTATGCCGGCATTCGCCTGGTGGTGGAGGCATTCCGGGAGGTTGACGGGTATCTGGGGAGGCTCACCTACGCCCAGGCGGTGAGCCTGCTACTCCTGGCGGTAGCGGGAGCTTTCCTTGTGCGCACGCGGAAGACCCATCCTTGAAGCACCTTCGCAGCGGGCCGCCGTGGCGGGCCCACCGGTAGCCGGGGGGGCCCAACGCCGGGAAGCTAAGGGAAGATTCAGACACCCGGCCGAGTAGTCCGGGCCAGCTCCCGGGCCAGAACCCAGGGCCACGGCCGCTAGCGGCATGCTTTTGCCTGCGTGATCCGGCGGGTTTTGACACGTTGGGAGGGCCGGTGTATAATTGGGGTGTTCCCGGGCAGGGGCGAGCGGGTCCAAACGGAGGATGGGCGCCTTGACTGCCATAAGTGCCTGCATGATGTTGAGTGGCCGGAGCTTAGGCCCGGGCCATTTGACTTTAATGGATACTGAAAGTTCTAGCATCGTCCTGCGCCGGAATTTCCCGGCAGGAATGGACGGTACTGCTCCGGAAATGACTCGCCGGCGTCTTAGCTCAAGGAGGCCGGTCTAGATGGCACACCGCTACGCGGAAGCGTTGCGTGTCTCCCGCCTGGCCCTGGCGCAGAAGGACCCTCAGGAAATGGCGCGCTGGGCCGGCGCAAACCGGGTCGCCGGTGGTTTCACCGTGAGTTGCCTGGGTGAGGAGTACGGCATCAGCTATCCGGAAGGCCGGGTGTGGGGTGGGAGCCGGGGGCTCCCGGTAACGGACTCCATGGCCGTGCTGCTCCTTCACTATCTCATCTATGCCACCGGTGCCGGTTGGCGCGGCCAGGCCCTGGGGTTTCGCCAGTTGCCGGGTGGCGAGATCTGCCTGGACCACTTCCGGAGCCATGTCATCGCCCGCCTGCTGAAGCTGTTCGGCCCGGACCCCGGCCGGATGGTGCGGGGCGCCTTCGCCTTGGGGGGTACCTGCGAGAGAGAGTACCGGGTGACGGTGCCCGCACTACCGCGGGTACCGGTGACCCTGGAAATATGGCCGGGCGATGAGGAGACTCCTGCCGGCGGCAATGTGCTCTATGATGCCAGCGCTCCGCTGTACCTGCCCACCGAGGATCTGATCGGCCTGGCGGGCATCACCATGGTGGCACTGCACCGGGCCGTTTCCTAGACTATTGGCCTGCGGACCGCCCGGGCCCTGCCGGCACCGCTGACCGCGAAAGGAGCAGGCCGTCGTGGCGATACCGGCTAACTGGGAGCCGAGACAAAGCAAGTTCGATGAGATTTATGCCGCCCAGGGGGAGGGGGTAAAGGCCCCCCGGCTGTTCCAGTCGGCCTATCACGGGGCCGTCATCGCCACCGGGTATGCCGGCATCCTGCTGACCCGGGCCTTGCGCCAGTACGGGACGGAAGCTCCGGTATCGTACCCGGACACCGCCTATCACCTGCCGGTGATTACCGCCCTGAGCGGCGAACCAGTCACCCGGCTGGGAGAGCTGGTACCCATCCTCAACGGTATCCGGTCTCAACTTAGCGAAAGACCCGGCTTTGCCCAGGCCCGGCTGTGTGGCGAAGCTACGCTGTATGCCGCTGAGATGGTCGAAGCCATCCGCGCGCTGGACGGGGCGGGCGCCCAGGCGCCCGGGGGCACGGGATTCCTACCCGATCCCCAAGTGCGCCGGTACGGGGTGAAACTGGTGGACTGGACCATTCCCGGCCAGGCCATCATCATGGGACGCGCCCAGACCTCCGAACAAGCTGCCCGCGTCGTCGCCGAGCTCATGAGCAAGGGCATGATGATCTTTCTGTGCGGCGAGGTCATCGAGCAGCTTTGGGAAGAAGGCGTGAAGCTGGGCCCAGCCTACATCTGTTTTCCCTTGGGTGATTTCACCCAGGTCATCCACGCCGTCAGCTATGCCCTGCGGGCGGGCTCCATGTTCGGCAACATCCCGCCTGGACGCCGCCACGACCAGCGGGCTTACCAGCAGCGCCGGGTGCGCGCCTTCGTGCTCCATCTGGGCGAGATGGACGAAGTGGACATCTCCGTCCACTTCGGCGCCATCTTCCTGGGGTTTCCGGTCATCACCGATCAGAAACTGCCGGAGGAGATCCCGGACTGGTACCTGTCCCACCCGGAATACTCCACCCTGGTAAAGTTTGCCATGGAAACCCGGGGGATCAAAGTCACCAGCGTGACGCCGCCCATCCCGCTGAATTACGGCCCCGCTTTCGAGGGTGAGATCATCCGCCGGCCCGAGGTGGCGGCGGAGTTCGGCGGGATGCGCAGCCCGGCCTTGGAGCTGGTGCGCATGCGGGAAGCCATGGAGGTGGAGGACGAGAGGGTCACCGTGGTCGGGCCCGATCTCGACCAGCTGCCCGAGGGAGGAGCCCTGCCCCTGGCCATAGTAGTGGACATCTACGGCCGCAAACTCCAGGAGGATTTCGAGGGCGTGCTAGAGCGCCGCCTGCACAATTTTGTCAACTACGCCGAGGGCCTGTGGCACGTGGCCCAGCGGGACATGGTCTGGATACGGGTGGCTAAAGCGGCGACGAAAAAGGGGTTCAAGCTGGGACACCTAGGGGATATTCTGGTCACCAAGTATAAAGCCGAGTTTCCGGCCATCGTCGACCGGGTGCAGGTGAGCATCATCACCGAGGAGCGCTTGGTCCTGGAAAAGCTGCAAGAGGCGCGGGCCATCTACCAAAGCCGGGACGCGCGCCTGCAAGGTCTTACCGACGCGGCGGTAGACGAATTCTACTCGTGCACCCTGTGCCAGTCGTTCGCACCCAATCATGTGTGCGTAGTCACCCCCGAACGGGTGGGCCTGTGCGGGGCGGTCTCCTGGTTGGACGGTAAGGCCTCCTACGAGATCAATCCCACGGGTCCCAACCGGCCTATCGTCAAGGGCGAGTGCACCGACCCGGAGCGCGGCTCCTGGGAAAACGTGGACGCCTTTGTCTACCAGTCCAGCCACGGCACGGTAGAGGGTATCGGGCTGTATAGCCTGATGGACCGGCCCATGACTTCCTGCGGGTGTTTTGAGGCCATCGTGGCGGTTTTCCCGGAGGCCAACGGCGTGGTGATCACCACCCGGGAGTCGTCCCGCCTCATGACGCCGGTAGGCATGACCTTTTCGACCTTGGCCGGCCTGGTGGGCGGGGGTAGCCAGACGCCCGGCTTCATGGGCATCGGTCGCTCCTACATCACCAGCCCCAGCTTTATGCGGGCCGACGGAGGGCTCTCCCGCATCGTCTGGATGCCCCGGGAACTCAAGGAGTTTCTCCAAGCGGAGATCGTGCAAAGGTCGGTGCAGGCAGGCCTGGGCGAAGACTTTATCCACCGGATTGCCGATGAGTCCGTGGGATGCACCGCCCAGGAGGTGGTCGCCTTCCTGGAAGTGCAGGGCCACCCGGCCCTGACCATGGCGCCCATTATGTAATTGACCGGCCGGGCCGGGAGGAGGTCGCCAGTTGGGCCTGTCGGGTCTGGATATCTATAAGCAGCTGCCCAAGACCAATTGCGGTGAGTG
>DMHJ01000034.1 GCA_003449495.1 Clostridiales bacterium UBA8153 | reverse complement strand
TTTAATGCAGATGAATGACAGGAAATTCTGTTTAGAGCCTCAAAGTCTGGATTCGTACAAATGGAATAGGGGACGAAGTAAATGGAAGAACCCCTTGTTTTCAAAATAGAACAATTGGCTGACAAGCATGCATCCGACTTTTAACCGCCGCTTCGCTCTGGGCAAAGCGGGAGATGCTGGTGTTGGCCTTGAGCATGGTAATGAAGAAACTGGGGTATCTCCGTGGCTCAAGTAGCCCCTAAATGTAGTATTTGGGTATGGGAATCTACCCCGCGAACCTTTTGGAGTTTGAGCGGATGTTTGCCACGGAGGCAGTATGCCATCTGGTTCAGCTGCGGTGGCCGGAGGGATTCCGTTGCCCAGCCTGTGGCCACGGAACGGCTTGGGTGACCAGTCCGCCGCTGCATCACTGTGAGAGCCGTGAAGAGCCGCCGGCACCATCTTTCAGGACACGCATAAGCCGTTTCGGCTGTGGTTTCGAGCCTTGTGGCACGTCACCAACGAAAAGCGTGGCGTCAGTGCCGTGAGCCTGCAGCGAGGCTTGGGCCTGTGTAGCTATGAAACTGCGTGGACCTGACTGCACCAACTGCGCCGGGCTCCGGTGCCCCCTGGCCGCGATCTCCTGAGCGGTGCCGTTGCGGTCGATGACACCGTAATCGGGGGCGAGGAAGAAGGCGTGCCCGGACGGCAGACCAGCTCCAGACCCTGGTGGGCGATTGCGGCCGAAGCTGACGGCCGTCGGATTGGCCGCATACGGATGCGGCGGGTACCGGATGCTTCGTCTGGCAGCCTGCTATCGTTCATTCGCGACGCCATTGAGCCTGGGAGCAAGGTCATAACGGAGGGCTGGATAGGATACTGCGGGGGTGTCCGTGTCTGGCTATCACCACGAGATCAAAACCTTGCGAGGCCGGGGCAAAGACGCAGCCACCAAGATGCTCCCAAGGAGTCCACCGCGTGGCTGCCCTTCTGAAGCGCTGGATGCTGGGGACGCATCCGGGTGTTTTAAAGCCATTGTTTGTCACTAAAGTGAGCGACTTTCGTCATGATGAGTGGCTGCAACGCGTTCGAAATCTATGAAAGAAGCCTACGCTTGATCACAAATTGCTGCGTTGGGCCGTTTACAAGCTGTTCCGCGCCCCCCTTCCGGCTGGCAAGCCGCTGCTAAAGGGCTGTAATCACGGATTCATGATAGTGACATTTTCCCTTATCTATTGCCCCCTATCACTATCGTATCACAGCGACAGCCGAGGCTCCGTCACCGGTCAAGTAGTATGTCGGCAAACACAAGAGGAATCCTGCGCCCCTTGAAGAATCTGTCTTTCCTTGGAAGTGGGGCCATCCGCGGCGCTCACCCGGAGCGGGCCTAACGGGTTAGACTAGAGTAGCCCGCCAGGCGCTGCCTGGGCCGGGCCACACCGACTCCCGGTACGGTCGACCCCCCGGGGCCGGGTCGACCCGGTAGGTGGAGGAGCACCCGGGGCCGCCGGCGGGGGCCGGACCTGGGGTCGCGGTCGCCCGGTCACAGCAGGAGGGAGACCGTGCGGTTTCCCGGTCGCCGGTCTGTCCTCAGGGTAGGCGAATCCCATACGGAGGGAGAGAAATCCTGGTTAGCGGAAGGCGGCCGTATTGTCCCAAACAGACAGCCTTTTCGCACCAGGTCTTTCTTATGAAGGGTAGCCGTGAGACCCTGCAGGTAGTCCGGGCCCTGATGGCTTTGGGGGAGACGGGGGAATTCGGGAGTAAGCTGGTGCAGTGTACCCGCACCCTCCTGGAGGTACCGGCGGCGGTGCTGGTGCTCGCTTACGGCAACGGGTACGGGGTGGCCGCATCTACCGGGCTGGATGCGGCAGTGACCGGGCTGACCGCCTTGAGTCTCGCTGCTTTGCGAGCACAGTTGGAGGCCCGGGCCGGGGGAGAGGCTCTCTGGGCCTCCCTGGAGGGCCCCGGCCCCGTGGGCCTGCTCGGGGCTTTCGGCTCTTACGCGCGCCGGTTTTTGCCGGAGGATGGTGAGCTGCTCTCTGCACTGGCCGGCCTGGCGGCAAAGCTACGGGAGAGTTTCCTGCGGCCGCCGGACCAAGGCAGCCGGCGCGCCAGCTGCCGGGAAGCGCAAAACAGCGGGGGACTTGAGGCCATGCTGGATCAGGTCGCCGCCGGGTTGGTGCTCTTAGGCCCGTCCGGCCAGCTGGTCCGGTGCAACCAGGCAGGCCGGGACATCCTCGACCCGGGAGACGACGGTGCCCTACGGGCGGCGCTGTCCCTCGGTTGTCCACATGGCTGGATACGGTGTGCCAGCTTGGAAGGCCTGTACCGAGGCCTATTGTCGTCGGGCCCGGGCGGCTACGTGCTGGTCAAGGAGGATGCGGGCGGTCGCTGGTATGATGTGACCTGTACCTATGTGGACACCGAAGGCGGTGGCGGCGAGTTTCTCGTGCTACTGCACGATGTGACCCACTACCGGCAGGTGGATGATGTCAAGTTCCACTTGTTATCCATGGCCGCCCACGAGATCCGCACGCCGCTCACGGCCATCCACGGTTACCTGTCTCTCTTGCGCTTAGGTCGGACGGCCGCCCCGGGCGCCTTGGCACCATCCGCACTGCGGGCGCTGGACGGCATCGAGCGCAACGTTGACCGGCTGCTGAAGACTCTATCCGATCTTATGGACGTAACCAGGCTGGACGGTCGTACCCGCCCCCTCAATTGCATCCCGGTAGACGTGAGCCAGCTGATCCAGGCGGCTTTGGCAGAGACTGCCATTCTAGCGGAGAGCCAGGGCGTCGTCGTCGAAAGCGACCTGGACGAATTGGGGTATGCCCCCTGGGATCAGCAGTGCATTGCCCAGCTGTTATCGAACCTTCTGTCCAACGCCATCAAGTTTTCGCCTCGGGGTGGTCTCGTCCGGGTCAGTGCCCGGGCCACCCCTACCGCCATTGTGATCAGGCTGAGTGACGCCGGCCCCGGCATTCCCCCGGCCGAGCACGAGCTGATCTTTCAACCTTTTTGGAGGGGCGATCACGCCCGCCAAACTCCGGGTTCCGGCCTCGGCCTGGCCATCTGCCGGCGCATTGTAGCCGCCCACCGCGGGAGGATCTGGGCAGAGAGCCAGCCGGGCCAGGGGGCCACCTTTGTGGTGGAATTGCCGAAGAACCTTAGCGATGCTACGCAGAACTGAGGAGTTGACCGTTTGCATACGCAACCGGTGCCGAGAGCGGCGTCACACCGGCTCCTGCAAGACTACCTGTTCAACTATGTGGCGGTGGCGGCGCGGTTTTCCCTGCCGCCGCACCCCGGACCCGAATGGCAGGCCGAGGCCGAGCGCGTGGGCGCAAGTTACCGGGAGCGTTCACACCTGGCGGCGTTTCTTGAAGAGTACAATGCCGGGCTGGGCGCCGCCCGGGCGGCCTTAGCCTCCGCCGCGCGGCTGGGGGAAACCGGCACGGTAGCCGTGGTGGCCGGACAGCAACCGGGCCTGTTCACCGGACCCCTGTACACCGTGCACAAAGCTGCTGCCTGCGTGGCGCTGGCGCGGCGGCTGGAAGTGCAGGGCATACCGGCGGTGCCCGTGTTCTGGCTGGCCAGCGAGGACCACGATTGGGACGAGGTCAACCACGTTTACGCCCTAGACGGGAGTTATCAACTTCTCCGGCTGGAGTCGCGGCTGGGCCGGGAGGGCTCGCCGCCCATCTTTTCCCTGCCTCTGCCGGATAACCGGGATGAGCTCATCCAAGCGCTGGTCTCCTGCGCGCCGGGCACCGAATATGCCGGCGAGGTCGAGCAGGTGTTGCGGCAGACTTCGGCTACCGGCGGTTTCAGCCAGTGGTGCGCCCGCCTGCTCAGCTGGCTACTGTCACCGGCCGGTCTGGTCATCTACGACCCCAGCCAAGCGCAAGCCCGGGTCCTGGCCTGCCCGGTCATGCGGCGGGCGGTGCTGAGGCGGGAGGAAGTGGCGCGAGACTTTGCCCGGGGGTCGCTCAACCTATCGAGTCTGGGTTACCCGCTACAGGTAGAGAAGCCCCCCACCAGTACTCACCTGTTCTACTTCCACCAAGGCAGCCGGGTGGCCCTGCACCGCTCGGAAGACAGGTTGGTGTCCCGCCAGGGGGAGCTGGAGCTGACCCAAGCCGAGCTCTTGCGCCAGTTGGAGCAGGACCCCGGAGCGTTGAGTCCCGACGTGGTGCTGCGGCCGGTGGTGCAGAGCGCGGTCCTGCCTACCCTGGCGGTGGTGGCCGGGCCGGGAGAGCTCGGGTATTATGCCCACGACCGCGAAGTGCTGGCCGGCTTCGGTCACCCGCC
>DMHJ01000061.1 GCA_003449495.1 Clostridiales bacterium UBA8153 | reverse complement strand
TGCCTATTTCCCAGCCGGCGAGTCCTGGCCCGAGCGGCTGTGCATCATCGAGCGGGCGGTGGCCGCCCTACCTTCCTGGCTGGAGCTGGGCAGCCGCCGCGTCACCGCAGAGGACGTGTCCGACACGGACTGGACCAGCTGCTGGAGGGAGCATTTCCGGCCACTGCGGGTGGGGGAGAGGCTGGTAGTGTCCCCCACCTGGGTCGACTACCCGGCGTTGCCCGGAGATGTGGTCGTCCGCCTGGACCCGGCGGGGGCCTTCGGCAGCGGGGAACACCCCACCACGGCCATGGCCCTGGCCATGCTGGAACAGGTGGTGGTCCTGGGAGCGCGGGTAGTGGATGTGGGGACGGGTTCCGGCATCCTGGCCATGGCCGCCGCCCGGCTCGGCGCCCAGCGGGTGTGGGCGCTGGACATTGATGCGGATGCCGTAGCTTGCGCCCGGGAGAACGTGTGCGTCAACCGGCTGGAGGCGGTGGTCTCCGTGAGGGAAGGGACCCTTTGCGGGCTGGACGTGGGACCGGTGGACGTCGTCGTGGCCAACATCGTGGCCCATGTGCTGGTGCGGCTAGTGCCGGAGGTGGCCGGGCAACTGCGACCAGGGGGTACCTTCGTGGCCGGCGGCATCATCCGGCAGCGGGAAGGGGACGTGGTCCTGGCGCTGGCCCGGGCCGGCCTCGCGGTCACGGACAGGCGAAGGCAAGGGGAATGGGTGGGCCTGGCGGCGGTTACTCCTGCACGTCAGAGCTAACGGGTGGAGAAGGCGTCTGGCTGGGCGACTCCCCGGGGTAACCGGGAAGAGAGAAGCGGTGATATGCACCGCTTTTTCGCACCTGCGGAGAACTTGGGCCCGGGCGATCTGCGTTTTAGTCCCGACGATGCCCGGCGCATCTTCCGCGTACGCGCCTTACCACCAGGGAACGCTGTATTTCCGTGGCTCCAGACAGTGCCGTGCGACCTTCCGGCCACCGGTGACCTGGCGGTGTTTGCCGGCCCGGAGGGCGGGTTCGTCCCCCGGGGGGAAGTCCCACCCCCCGGCCCGGACTACCCAAAGGAACCAGGGCCGCCGGTCATGCCGCATCGCGCCGGGGACGCCGGCGCATGCTGATTCCCCGTACCATGATCGCTTCCGCCGACAAAAAGCCCAGGATGCGCTGGAGGAGGTCATCTACATCGGCGCCTGCTAGGACCAACGGCTGGTACCCGCTGATTTCCACTCCCTGCTTGGCCAAATAATCGAGGAACTCCCGATCCAATCGCCCCTCATACTCTACTGCGATAGTGCCCGGCACGGCGCATACCTCCCCCTTGTCATAGTCATGCCACCAGAACGCCTCATCATGATACATCTTTACTGCACCCCTCCGGCGGGACAGTCGCTTTCCATGGGTTAACTCTAGAAGAAAGCATACATCGACTCCTCAATAATGTCAAGCCCCTCCCATGCATCGTTAAGTAAAGACATTGTAAACGTTAATCTCAAGGCCCTCAGCCGACCTGGCACACCATGCCTCCTTGGGATGAAATCGTCGGCTGGACATGGCAAGCCTGCCGGCGGCCTAGGATGTGGCCGGAGGGAGGCGGGGAGGAGCGGCATCCCCCAGGCACAGCTTCACCTGGGGCCGCCGGTCAAGGCAGAGGGAACCGGGACCGCACGCAGGCCGGGACCGGGCTTGCGGGGGAGATATATGCGGTTGGCCGATCCAAGGCGGAAGGTGAAGCCGTTTCCGGTGAGGAGGCGGCGGCCGCTGGCCGCCCTCATCGCCACGGTGCTGTGGCTTCTGGTGTCCGCCGGATGGGCTGACTCTACGCTCCGGTGCGGGCCGTAGCCCAGTTCGGGGCTATACGCTCGGGAAGCCCCGGGTCGCCCCTGGTAGCGTTGATATTCAACGTGGACTGGGCTCCGAGTAGACTCCGGGTATTCTGGACGCCCTAGAGGCTACGGGTGCGCGTTCCACTTTCTTTGTCGCGGACAGCTGGGTCGGCAAGAACCCCGAGCTGTTGAAGCAGATGCGTCGTAGGGGGCACGAAATCGCCGACCACGGGTAGCAATCGCCCTCACGTGAAGGACCTTACTCCATCGCAAGTGGAGCGCCTCATCCTGGACCTCGGCCACCTCATCCGCTCCGCGCTTGGAGCTGGGCCCGCGCGCCTGTTCGCCCCGGCCTACAGTGAAGCTAGTACCGAACCGGTACGCCCAGCTACTGCCATGGGATACCGCGCCATCCTCTGGAAGGTGGACCCGATGGACTGGAAACGTCCGGCCGCCCAGGTCATCGTCAAGCGAGCAGACCGGGCGGGAGCGGGTGCCCCTGGCGCTCATGCACCCCAAGGCCGCGCCCCCGCCTGGGAGGGCCTGCTTGAAGCGCCGGCCAGGCCGTCCGCCCGGGGCCTGTGCGCTGCCGCAGTCACCGGAGTGCTGGGCCCCGCCTTGTGCCAAGGAGAAGGGGCCGGCTGGCGCCCGCCGACCATGGCCATGACCTCCGCGACGCCGGCCAGTACGGGCTCGAACCAGTACAGCCCGACCCACGCGGCGGGCAGGCACGGCCGCAACTTGCTCAAGAAGGTGCGGGCGCTGGAAACCGTGTCCACCAGTGCAGTGCCATGGGTGTTGTAGACGCGGCCAAGGCCGGGGTCAGGCCCCAAGGATGCCGGGGCTGGTATCCCCCCGGAGGTAAACAGCGAAAAGGTTTCGTTAGTGGTGCTGATGAACCCAAAGCCGGTGGCGCCGTGGGCAACGGGAGTAGGCGCCAGGCCTCACGCTGGTTGCGGGAATGACCGCGGCTAGGAGTCCTGCCAGGACTTCGGGGGGGCCGTGACCAGCTGCGGTTCCGCCGTGCTCGCCACGGCGACGGCGTGGGCCGCCGGTGATGCCAACCCGCCGCTTTCTACCCAGGCTCCGGAAGTGGGGCAGCCCTCCGGCTTTGCAGACACCGGGGACGGCCCGGCCGCAGCTACCAGCCAGACCCGGTAGCTGACGAACCAGGCGCCGAACGTACCGGGGGGCGGCAGGGGGTCGGCGAACACGCGCCACTGGCCCAGGGCAGTGCTGACCGCGGCGACTCCCTGGGCTGCCGTCGCTTCCGGTACCGGCTGTAGCGCCAAGAGGTGCCAGACCTTCAAGGGTACGGGTGCCGGATGCGATGGGGAGAGCAGGGCCGCCCCGGTCTGGGGCCCCACGATCCGTCCACGGGCAGGCCGCGTGCCTGCTGGAAGGCGTGTACCGCCTGGACGGTGGCGGCCACGAAAAAGCCCAGCTCCCTGAGGAGCTCCTGCAGAAACCGTATGTCCGGGCCGGACATACCTTGGCGCGAGGTTCTGGTTATCCGCACGATCATATCACCTGCTCCCGTGGCTGGCGGCAGGCAGAGCTGATGCCGGTTATGTTCATCAGGTGCCTGGGCCGGATTTGGTATAATGGCACCGGAGGGATGTGGGCATGCCTGAGCCGAAAGTTGCCTTTCACACCCTGGGGTGCAAGGTGAACCAGTATGACAGCGCCGGCATGGAGCAGCTTTTCCTGGAGCGCGGGTACCAGGTGGTGGGATTTGACGAAGTAGCGGAAGTCTACGTCATCAATAGCTGCGCGGTAACGGGGAGAAGCGAGGCCAAATCCCGGCAGGCGGCGCGCCGGGCCGCCCGGCAGAATCCCCGGGCCGTGGTGGCTTTGGTCGGGTGCTATCCCCAAGTGGACGCCCAGGCGGCGGAGCTGCCGGGGGTGCAGGTGGTGGCCGGCGTCCACGACCGGCACCGCATCGTCGATTTGGTGGAAGCCGCCGGTCACCCGGATGGGACCAGCCGGATGCCCACAACCGGGCCGGAGTTTGGCGACCTGCCCGCACCGCATTTTGCCGGGCGCTCCCGGGCGCTCCTGAAGATCCAGGACGGCTGCGATGGCTCATGCACCTATTGCATCGTACCGGCGGCCCGCGGGCCCGCGCGCAGCCGGTCTGCCGAGAGCGTGCTGCGCGACGCCTGCCGCTTGCTGGAAGCCGGCTACCAGGAGATCGTGCTCACAGGCATCAGGCTGGGCGCTTATGGGCGGGACTTGGGTGATATCGATCTGGCCGGGATCATTGCCCGCCTTGGCGAACTGGGCCGCTTTCGTCTGCGTCTTAGTTCGTTGGAGCCCGAGGATGTCACCGGCCGGCTGGTCGAAGCCCTCGCAGCTAGTCCGGTGATCTGCCCGCACTTGCATTTGCCTTTGCAGAGTGGCTCAGACCGGATACTGGCGTCCATGGGCCGCCGGTACCGGGCCGCCGGGTTCGCCCAGCTGGTAGAAGGAGTGCGTGGCATCTGGCCGGATGCGGCCGTCACCACCGACGTGATCGTGGGGTTTCCCGGCGAGGGGGCCCGGGAGTACGAGGAGACACTTGCCCTCGTGGAGAAGCTGGCCTTCAGCCGCCTGCACGTGTTCAAGTACTCGCCCCGGCCGGGAACCCCGGCCCGGGACTTTCCCGAACAAGTACCGGCTGCGGAGAAGGCCGGGCGCAGCCTGGCGCTGATCCGGCTGGGACGTCGCTTGGCCCACGAATTCCACCGCGGTTTCGTGGGCCGGCACGTGGAGGTGCTGGTGGAGGAGGAGCCGGACCGCGGCCTGCTCCAGGGCCTGACCGGCCATTACGTGCGCGCCCGTTTCGCGGGTTCGTCCCGGTGGTGTCACCGGCTGGTCACGGTCCGGGTGACCGGCGCCCACCCGGCGGGGGTAGAAGGAGAGCCGGTCGGCCGGGACGGATGAGTGACCGGGGCGCCCGTCCATATCTTGGCTCTGGCCCGGGCATTGGGGGCGGTACTTACGAAGAAACTAAGGGTAGGAGTGATATTCGGCGGGCGTTCCGGGGAGCACGCCGTGTCGCTCCGGTCGGCTGCTTCCATCATGGCGGCGCTGGATCCTGAGCGATACGAAGTGGTACCCATCGGCATCAGCCAGGAGGGGCAGTGGGTCAGGACGCACCTGCCGGCTTCCGGTAGTAGCCTCGAGGCCGTAGGCCAGAAGCTGCTGGTGCTGCCGGCTCCCGGGCACCCACCGTACCTGCTAGACCGGTTGGAGCCCATTTCCCTGGACGTAGTCTTCCCGGTGGTGCACGGGACCTTTGGGGAGGACGGCACCCTCCAGGGCCTGCTGGAGCTGGCCGGCATTCCCTATGTCGGTCCGGGCGTGTTGGCCTCTGCCGTAGGGATGGACAAGGAAGTGATGAAGCGACTCTTCGTCCAGGCCGGCCTGCCCGTGCTGCCGTTTGTCAAGGTCATGCGGTATCAGTGGGAGCAGTCGCCCCCAACGGTCATCGCCCGGGTGGAATCAGAGATCGGCTATCCCTGCTTCACCAAACCGGCCAACCTGGGTTCCAGTGTGGGGGTCTCCCGGGTCACCCACCGCCGGGCCTTGGAACGTGGTCTTATGGATGCCGCCCGCTACGACCGCAAGGTGCTGGTGGAGTTGGCGGCCCCCGACGCCCGCGAAGTGGAGTGCAGTGTGCTGGGGAACGACTACCCCGAAGCCTCGGTAGTGGGGGAGATCATCTCCTCCCGGGAGTTCTACGACTACGCCGCCAAGTATCTGGACGGCACTTCCCAGCTTATCATTCCGGCCGGGCTACCGGCCCCGGTTACCCGGGAGGTGCGGCAGCTGGCGATCAAGGCCTTCTGGGCCATCGAGGCCTGCGGGATGGCCCGGGTGGACTTTTTCGTGGGTCGCAAGGACCACCGGGTATGGTTAAACGAGATTAACACCATCCCGGGCTTCACCTCCATCAGCATGTATCCCAAGCTGTGGGAAGCCAGCGGACTACCCTATCCGGAGCTTTTGGACCGGTTGATCCGGCTGGCGCTAGAACGTCACGCCGACTCCGGCCGGCGCCTGACCCAGTATCAGCCGCTGCCCCCCGGGGATGGGTTTTTCTGAGTGTGGACGAGTGACGCTAAACCTTGCGGAGCAGGTGGTTCGGTGGTAGGCTAGTTAGGGTGAGTTCGCGTGAAGGGACGCGTGGCGGCGGAGTTGGCACACAAAACCGCACACAAGAACGGCGGTTTGACTCGGTGAAACGGGAGTCAGTGCGCACACCAAGGGGGTGGCGGCATTGAAGAGGCTTGGCGGAGAATACTACCAGCCGGAGGAAGGCGGAGCCCTTGGGGAGGCCTATGCGCCCTTTTTGCATGCCGTGGAACGTTTGTGCCCGGAAGTCCTGAAGAGCCTACGGGACGAAGTAAGGGAAAGCTTAGAGAGCCTAGAGGACGAGGACCTGCTGAGCTTTTGGAGAAGCGAAGACCGATACCCTGATGAGCTTATATTGGAAGCTTGGGCAGAGCGCTTTAATATTAACGTTCCTTGGATTCTTGGGGTGGCAAATGATACCCTTGAGGTTTGGTGGAAACACCCAGACACGATGGAACCTTTGCAGTGGATGTGGTGGTTGGGACCAGGCTACCCTAGGGCGTGCGCCTGGCTGGAACTTAGGACGGCGCCATTCACATTCGGGGGCGAGGCGTGGCTCCCCATAAAAGAACGTCGGCAGGTTTTTGTGGAGCGAACAAGGGCAGCGTTTGAGCGGGAGCTAGGCGCATATGTCGAAGGAATAGGCCGGTTGGCACAAGACGCTGGTTTGGAGAAAACGCCGGAGAAAAGGAAGCTGGTACATTTTGACTGGCTGGTGCACTACCAAGTGCAGGGTTGGAGTATGCGAAAAATAGCGGACCATTACAGCGGGGAGGGGGTTCTGAGCGAGGATACAATTGCCAAAGGGGTACGCCAGGCCGCCAAGCTGGTGGGGCTGAAACTTAGGCCGCCACGTAAGGGTGGCAGGCCAAAGGGAAAACCCCCGAATTAGAAAACACAAGCTAATTCCTGGTTGCCGCGCGCGGCACCTCCTATGCTTGCATCAGGAGGTGTTCTTATTATGCAGACGTTGAGCGAGCGGCTTAAGCGGGTTTGGACTGTAGCCGAGGTAGCGCGCATTCTCGACCTCTCGGAGTCCCGCGTCTACGAGGCGTGCCGCCAAGGACTGTTGCCTCATGTAAAAATCGGTCGCCAGATTCGCGTTGACCAGAAAAGCTTGGAGGCCTTCCTCGCGGCCGGCGGCCAAGCGCTGCCCGGTGGCTGGAAGCGCCAGGCGTGAGAACGGGAAACCCCCGGCGGGCAGACCGGGGGTGCAGGGAAGGGTTGAAACTCTATGCCTAATGTTACCATATTCGACGAGATCAAGCAAACCACGAATTGCCTTGACTTGGCTCAGGAGCTGGGCCTGAACCCTACTCGCGTCGGGATGATCCGCTGTCCGGACCCGGCCCACGGGGACAGAAACCCCAGCTGCAAGGTCTACCTCGACGCCTTCTATTGCTACGGGTGCGGCAAGCGCTGGAGCAGTATTGACCTGGTCATGCAGGTTAAAAGCTGGGACCTGTTGATGGCGGCTCGATATTTGGCCGACCGAGCGGGACTAGCCTGGCCGGAACCAAGCGAAGCGGCCCGGCAGGAGTACGAAAGACAAGCCGGGCGTCAGGCCGCACTGCAGCAGCAGGTAACTGTCTGGGCCAAGAGTTTGCGGCCGGTAGATCTGGAGTACCTGCGAGGCCGCGGCTTCACCGAAGACTTTGTGCGCGAGCACTCCTTCGGGTATGGCGGCCACGGGACGCCGCAGGCCGTGGAAGCTGCGAGGGGACTGGGTTTGCTGGTCGCCACCCAGGACGGGCGGGACTGGTATATGCCCGGGGAGAGGCTCGCCGTGCCGTTTTTCCGCTACGACCGGGTGGTTCAGGTGGCCTTCCACAAGCCTGGCGGCGTTCCCAAGTATTTGTACCCCACCGGCTGGGAGAAGCCCCTGGTAACCAACGCCGCCCGGTACGACCGCACCGCTTTCCTGGCTGAAGGCGTGTTCGACTACTTTTCTCTACTCCAGGCTGAATTGCCGGCGGCAACGTGCTTAGGCACCCAGGCTAGCGCGACCCAGCGGCTGGAGCTGGACAAGTTCAAGGACCTGGTGGTGCTTTTTGACGGCGACGATGCCGGGCGGGCGGGAGCCTGGAAGCTGGCTGCGGAGTTCTTGCCCGCGGCGCGGGTAGCTGGCTTACCTGACGGCCAGGACTTGAACGACCTGTTGCGGGAGCGCGGCGCGGATGCATTCAAAACGTTCTGCCTGGAAGCGGCTAGGGAGGCGAAAAACTTTCTTGACCTGCAACTGGACCAACTGGCCATCAACCCGGGGGACGCGGAGGCGCGGCAGCAAGCCATCATCGGGATAGCGCGCCTGGACCCCGTAAAGCAAGACATATATACGGAAGCGCTGTATGGCCGCATCAAATCAATCGGCGTCAAAAAGCCTACCCTGGAAAAGGAGGTGAAAGCAGCCGCCAGAGCTGGGGAAGACGAGCGTAACGAGCGCAACCGGGCAAAAGAGCCGGAGAACCGGAGCCTGTTATCCCGGTCGGTCTATGCTCCCTGGCTAGAAGCACTGAGCCAGACCCGCTATCGGGTGAATGGCCGGGGCAGCTTGTGCTACGTGAAATATTCCGAAAAAGGCGGTGAGGAGGAAATCCCGCTAGCCAACTTCCTGGCCCGTCCGGTGCGGGAAGTGACGCGCGACAACGGGGCGGAGCGGGAAATCGAGTTTGAGCTAGCCGGCATCCTGGCCGGGGGGCACGAGTTGCCGACGGCTAGGGTGGCGGCCAAAGACTTTTCCACTCTCTCCTGGGTGCCGTCGGCCTGGGGGCTGGGCGCTAATGTTGAACCCGGCCAAGGCTGCAAAGACCGCGTGCGGCACGCCATCCAATGCTTGGCGCAAAACGTAGCCAAAGAAACGGTCTATGCGCACCTAGGCTGGCGGAAGCTTGACGGCGCGTGGGTTTACCTGCACGCCGGGGGTGCGATCGGCGCTAATGGACCGGTGGCGGGCGTGGCCGTGGACCCGGGAGAGAAGCTGCAAGAGTATGCGTTACCTGAACCGCGGCAGGACGCGGGCCTGCTGGCGGCGGTGCGGGCCTCCCTGGCGCTGCTGCGGGTGGCGCCAGCGGGGATTACTTACCCACTGGTGGCGGCGGTTTACCGGGCCCCACTAGGGGAAGCGCTTCCGGTGGACTTGTCCATGTTTCTGGCCGGTCCTACGGGCGCGAAAAAGACATCGCTGCTGGCCCTGATGCAAGCTCACTGGGGAGCGGGCTTCCATGACCGCCGGCTACCGGGTGGCTGGGACAGTACGGCGAATGCGCTAGAGAAACTGGCTTTTTTAGCTAAGGACGCGGTGCTGGTAGTGGATGACTTCGCCCCCAAGGGCGCTCCCTCGGACGTGCAGCGCCTGCACCGAGAGGCCGACCGGCTACTGCGCGCCCAGGGTAACCTGATCGGGCGCAGCCGCATGCGGGCCGATGGTAGCTTGCGCCCTGACTATGCGCCGCGAGGTTTAATGGCGTGTAGCGGGGAGGACATTCCGCGCGGCCAAAGTCTTCGCGCCCGCGGGCTAATCCTAGAGGTGGGCCCTGACGACGTGGACCTGGCACGGTTGACTGAATTGCAGGGTATGGCCAGAAGCGGGCTGCTGGCAGCGGCCATGGCGGGGTATGTGCGGTGGTTGGCGGGACGCATGGACGACCTGAAGCGGGAGCTGCGAGAGCGGCATGAACACCTGCGGGCCGAGGCGCGCAAGGCAAGCTTTTCCCACGACCGCACCCCGGACATTGTAGCGAGCCTAGGGCTAGGCTGGCAAGAGTTGCTAGCGTTTGCCACCGAATCCGGCGCGGTGACGCAGGAGGAAGCAACAAAATTGTGGTGCGAGGGCTGGGAGGCGCTGCGGGCGGCGGGCGAAGCCCAGTCCGGCCACCTGGCCGGCGAAGAACCCACGGGCCGCTTCCTGGCGCTGTTGGCGGCGGCCATCACCAGTGGGAAAGCGCACCTTGCCGACGCCAAGACGGGAGGCGAGCCGGCCGGCGCGGCAGCATGGGGTTGGCGGGAACGTGACGTGGGACTGAGCACCGAGTGGCAGCCGCTGGGCGACCGGGTGGGCTGGCTGGATGGTGACGAATTGTTGTTAGACCCGGAAGCCGCCTACGCGACGGCGCAGAAGTTCGCGCGGGACCAGAACGCCAGCTTGTCGGTAACGCAGCGGGTACTGTGGAAACGCCTGGCAGAAAAGCGAATGTTAGTTTCAGCCGCTCCCGGAAAACATGTTGCCTACACGACCATCCCGGCGCTAGGCAAAAGGATGTACGTTTTACACCTTTACGCGGGCAGTCTCCTATCCACAATTTCAGGCACAATAGGCACACCAGGCACGGTACCGCCTGGTACCAGGGCTTTTGCCCCTGAAAAAGTGTGCCTGGAATCCGGCCACCCACAATTTCAGGCACAGAAAATAGGCACAGCACCGCCACCT
>DMHJ01000232.1 GCA_003449495.1 Clostridiales bacterium UBA8153 | reverse complement strand
GAGAACGGGGAACCGGTAGTGCGGGGAACTTTTGAGCGACGCCCGGATTAGGGACCGGGTAGGACACCACCGGGGAGACCAGCAGTGCATGCCTCAGTTCCGGCGCGCGGCACGTCGCCGGTGCTAGCTCCCCCACGCTAGGCCGGCGGGAGCGGAGACCAACGCCTCTGGCTCTTGGCGAGGCAATGGGAATGGTCTGTAAAAAGAACGCGCAAGGGAGCTTGCGCAGTTGCATATTGAGTGATACAATATCATCGGTTTAGCGCTAGAATGAGCGGTTGCGAGATGGTGCCCTCAAGGTAGTCTCCCCGTGAGCAGTCTGTCGCGAACCAATTCTGATAGGGAGGCTACAAGAGAGTGACCAAGACCCTGTACTTCGGCAACCTCAGCTGGGGGACCCGCGAGGAATCATTGGCCGAACTGGTAACGCCCTTGGCCGAAGTGATCTCGGTGCGCGTGGTGACCGACCGGGAAACCGGCCGTTCCCGGGGCTTCGGATTCGTGGAGGTTCCGTCCGATGCGGCAGACGCCGTCATTGACGCCCTCAACGGCTCGGAGCTCGACGGGCGCCAGATCGTGGTCAACGAGTCGCGGCCGCGGGCACCTCGCCCGGGCGGCGGCGGCGGCGGTATGCGGCGTGACCGGTACTAGACGAAAGACCGACTGAAGGTTGAGGCGGAGTCCCTTACGGGTCTCCGCCTCTTCATATCCGTGCATCCAAGCCGGGAAGCTGCCGGCAGCCCGGCCCACCCGGGGTATCACCGGTGGGCCGCTGCATCTGGCTTAAGCGCCCGCTGGTAGACTGTGCCCGCGAACACCCGCTGCCAGGCAGGCAATGCAGCGGAAAAAGCATAGGAATACTGCCCGGGGGAGCCCGCAAGGCTGAGAGTGCGTCCGACGCAGACCCCTAGCACCCGATCTGGATAATGCCAGCGTGGGGAGGCAGGTCTGAGACCCGCCGGGTATCCGCGCGGGTTTTCCGTTCCCCGGCCAGGCGGCGAAGAGAAGGGAAGGTTGTTGTATGTCCACACAGCTGGAATCGGCCCGCCTGGGCCGGTATAGCTGGCAGTTGCAGGCCGTGGCGGAAGCCGAGCAGCTGGACCCAGAGGCGTTGCGGCGCCGGGTGGCAGCGGGGCAGGCGGTCATCCTGGCCAACCCGGCCCATAAGACGCTGGTGCCTTGTGGGATCGGCCAGGGTCTACGCGTCAAGGTCAACGCTAATCTCGGTACCTCGGGTGTGCTTACCGACCTTGCCCTGGAGCTGGCCAAGCTGGAGGTAGCGGTTGCCGCCGGGGCAGACACGGTCATGGACCTTTCCACTGGCGCGGCCGCTCCCATGGAGCTGGCCAGAAGGGAGATACTGGCTCGCAGCCGGGTGCCGGTAGGTACGGTGCCTGTCTATCAAGCGGCGGTGGAGGCTATGGAGCAGCGCGGTAGTGTTGTCGAGATGACGGCCGACGCTCTCTTCTCCGTAATCGAGCGGCAGGCCGCCGATGGAGTTGACTTCATCACCGTCCACTGTGGAGTGAACCGGGCGGCCCTGGACGTCCTGCAGTCAACTGGTCGCGTCGCCAGCGTGGTCAGCCGGGGCGGCGCGTTCACCCTGGCGTGGATGTTGCATCACCATCGGGAGAACCCTCTCTACGCCGAGTTCGACCGTTTACTCGACATCGCCCGGCGGCATGATGTCACTTTGAGCCTGGGCGATGGCATGAGACCTGGTTCGGTGGTAGACGCCAGCGACGCCGCCCAGGTTACAGAGCTGGTAACCCTGGGGCAGCTGGTGCCGAGAGCCCGCGCGGCCGGCGTTCAGGTCATGGTCGAGGGCCCCGGGCATGTCCCGCTCCACCAGGTACGCGCCAACGTGGAACTGGCTAAGAGTCTGTGCCACGGGGCGCCGTTTTACGTCCTCGGGCCCCTGGTCACAGACATTGCCCCCGGTTACGACCACATTACGGCGGCCATCGGCGGCGCGATAGCCGCTTGGGCGGGGGCGGACTTCCTCTGCTATGTTACCCCGGCCGAGCATCTAGGTCTGCCCACCGCCGAGCACGTCCGCGAGGGCGTCATGGCCGCGCGCATTGCCGCTCACGCCGCCGGACTGGCCCGGGGCGACGCAGCGGCCTGGGCGGCGGACCTGACCATGTCTTCGGCACGCAAAGCGCTGGATTGGCCCGGCCAGCTCAAAGTAGCCCTAGATGCGGAGCGGGCATCGTCGCTGCGTAGAGCCTTGAACCCCGACGGTACGCGGGCTTGCTCCATGTGCGGCGAGCTTTGTGCCATGGATATGGTGGCCAAGGCCTTGGGTACGGGCACCCCTCGGTGTTAGGGAACCGGCCGGTCGCAGCCCCCGGTGAGGGCCGGGGCGACCTAATGCCGGAGGAGACCATTCCCACGCTGATGGCCTGGAGCGGAGGCAAGGACTGCGCCATGGCGGTGTGGGAGCTGCAGGTTACGCCAAGGGCAGGTCCGAGAACCTACCAGATCACCGGGCTACTGACCACCGTGACCGGGGTCTACCATCGCATCAGCATGCACGGGGTGCGTGAAGAGCTGCTGCAGCAACAAGCCGCCGCCCTCGGGCTTCCACTGCAGGTGGTCTGGATCCCGCCCGCCTGTTCCTACCCGGTGTATGAGGCGCGCATGGGGGAGGCGTTAGCCGGGGCGAAGCTGGCCGGGACCTCCGCCCTTGCGTTTGGGGTCTCTTTCTGGAAGACGTCCGTCGCTACCGGGAGGCGCAGGCGGAAAGGGCCGGCCTGATCCCCCTTTTCCCTCTCTGGGGAACCGGTACGGCCGCGTTGAGCCGGCGTTTTCTGGCTGCCGGTTTTCGGGCCACCGTGGTCTGCTGTGACGGGAAGGTGCT
>DMHJ01000261.1:1434-3439 GCA_003449495.1 Clostridiales bacterium UBA8153 | reverse complement strand
GGGTAAGTTTCGGAGAACGGGGAATCGTCCCCTGGCCCATCCGGGCCAGGGAGTGCGTGGTCTGGCGCTTCTGGTCATGAGTAGCCGAGGAGGAGTTAGAAGGTGACGTTGAAGCAGGTCGCCAGCGGCTCGGAAATTGATGAGAGGCTTGCCGCCCTCTATACCAACGTGACCGCCGTGCGCGCCATTGCGTCGGCGGTAGAGGGCACCATCGGGCCCAAGGGTTTGGACACGCTGCTGGTGGACCGGTTCGGAGAAGTGGTCATCACCAACGACGGCATCACCATCCTCACCAAGATGGACGTAAACCACCCGGCGGCCAGGATGGTGATCAATGCCGCCAAGGCCCAGGAAGAGGAAGTGGGGGACGGCACCACCACGGCCACCATCATGGCCGGGGCCATGCTCACTGAAGGAGTTAACCAGGCAGTCAAAGGGGTGCCGGTGACCCGTATCATTGAAGGAGTGCGCAAGGGCGTCAAACGGGCCATCGAAGCCATCCAGTCCAAGAGCCGGCCTCTGAATGGGTTGGACGATCCCCTGTTGGCCCAGGTGGCGCTGGTGGCCGGCCGGGAACACGAGGACATCGCCCGGCTGGCGGTAGCGGCCTCCCGCATGGTGGGCATGGATAAGCTATTGGACCCGAAATTCCGTTTGTCCGACACGGTACTGGCCGAAGAAGGTGCCGCCAACGAGGTCTTCCTCGGGGTGATTGTGGACAAAGAGCGTATGAACCAGCAGATGCCCAAAGAGATCACCGAGGCCCGCGTCCTTATTATCGATGACGCCTTGGAACCAGAAGAGATGGAGGAAGGGGCGCTGGGTACGGAAAGCGGTTTCAACCGGTACATGGAACTCCAGCAGGAGTTCCGGGAGAACCTGGCCAAGCTGGTGGGGATCGGCGTTAAGCTGGTACTGGTGGACCGGAGTGTGGACAGCGTCGCCGAAGAGATGCTTACCGATGCCGGCATCCTCGTGCTGCAGCGGGTCTCATCCCGGGAGGCCCGGCAGGTGGCCGAGCACACCGGCGCGCGTCCCGTCAAGCGTACCGGTTTGAAGAAGGACCCCGCCGACATTGAGAAGTACCTGGGACACGCCAACCGGGTGTACGAGGACGAGAAGCTCGAGCATGTACGGGTATTGGGCGGTAGCGGTAAACCCATGGCCACCATCCTGGTGGGGGCCGCCACCGAGGAGGTGGTGGGTGAGCGCGAGCGCATCGCCAAAGACGCAGCTTCCGCAGTCCAGGCTGCAGCCAAGGGCGGCGTGGTCCCAGGGGGCGGGGCCATCGAGCTGGCCGTGGTGCGCGAGGTGGAAGCCCTGCGCGGGGCCATGCGCGGCATGTCGGCCTATGGCGTAGAGTGTGTAGCCGAAGCTCTGAAACGCCCCCTCTCCCAGATCGTGGCCAATGCCGGGTTCAACCCCCTGGAAAAAGTTGGCGATGTCACCGCAGCTCAGATGGAGAAAGACAGCCATGCCCTGGCCATCGATTGTGATACCGGCCAGATTGCCGATATGCTCCAGCTGGGCGTGGTCGACCCCACCTTGGTCAAGGTACACGCCCTCAAGGCGGCGGGTGAGATTGCCGAGGCCATCCTGCGCATTGATACCATCATCAAGAAGCGCGAGGACGGCGATAAGCCGGCCACACCCGCCAGTCCCGGCCATGCCGATTTCTAGGATGCTGGGCAGGCGATGGGCTTGGATGCCGAACTAAGGTTGGCCGGATTGCTGTCCCGGCGGTTTCTCCAGCGCACTGGGTATGACCTCACTCTGGATCCGGCGGCCTTTGCCCTAGTGGTGCAGGCGGCTAAGACGGCCTTGCCTCGCCTGGCAGCGGGTAAGTTGGCCAGTGTGACCCTGCCCTTCATCATCTCCGGAACAGCCGGGCCGCTGCATTTGGATGACGTGCTTTCCCCAGATGACCTGCGTGCGCTGATCACGGGCACTTAGACGAGGAGCGCGGATGGACTGTGGCCAAACGGGACTACTACGAAGTGCTTGG
>DMHJ01000261.1:0-1013 GCA_003449495.1 Clostridiales bacterium UBA8153 | reverse complement strand
AACCGGGCGTCCGGGGCCGCAGAGAAGTTCAAAGAGCTCACTGAGGCCTACGAGGTCCTCAAGGACCCGGAGAAGCGGGCGCGCTACGACCAGTTTGGTCATGCCGCCGCCGGAAGCGGCGGAGGTTTCACCGGTGATTTCTCCGACCCCTTCGGGGCAGGTCTCGGCGACCTCTTCGAGGCCTTTTTTGGCGGTAGCCCTTACCGGCAACGGAGGGCCGGGCCCCAGCGTGGGAGGGACCTGGCTCTAGAGCTGGAGATCACCCTGGAGGAGGCCTTTGCCGGCGCCGAGCGGGAGGTTACCCTACCCCGCTGGGTGCAGTGCACCACCTGCCAGGGTAGCGGGGCCCGTCCGGGCAGCCGGCCCGTAAGCTGCGTCCATTGTGGCGGAAGAGGGCAAGTCAGCACCGAGCAACAGACGTTGCTCGGCCGCATCATGACCTCGCGGACCTGCGAGCGCTGCGCGGGCACGGGCACCTTCATCGAGCATCCTTGCTCCGACTGCCGCGGTCAGGGGCGGGTGCGAAGCACCCGGGCCAGTATGGTCAAAGTGCCGCCCGGGGCCGACACCGACTTGAGGTTGCGCATGAGCGGACAGGGCGAAGCGGGCGAGCGCGGCGGTCCCCCCGGGGACCTGTACATCGTAGTGCGCGTCAAAGAGCATCCGCTGTTCGTGCGCCAGGAAGACGATATTCTGTTTTCCCAGCCCATCTCCTTTGCCCAGGCCGCCCTGGGTGTCCAGCTGAGCGTTCCCACCTTGGATGGCGAAGCGGACCTGCGCGTTCCCGCCGGCATCCAGACCGGTGCGGTCATGCGCTTGCGGGGCCGGGGCATGGTCAGACTGCGGGGCGGCGGGCGGGGCGATGAACTAGTGACCGTAGTAGTGGAGACTCCCACCGAGCTTACCGAGGCGGAAAGAGAGCTGTACCGGCAGCTGGCCAAGCTGCGCCGGGAGAGCGTCCAAGAGGGAAGCGGGCTGCTAAGGAAAGTGAAAGATGCCCTTGGCGTGTAGGG
>DMHJ01000265.1 GCA_003449495.1 Clostridiales bacterium UBA8153 | reverse complement strand
GCCATATACGCGGGCGGATTGGACGGCGTAATCACGACATCGCCTCAGTTGATGCGCCCTTCTGGAGGTTGGCCACCGGGCATCCCGCCCAAGAGTTCTACCTGCGGGTTCGGCATGATGGGTGGATAATCCCGCCTCCAAGGGTGGATCTCCAAGCATTTCTGCTAGTCAGCCCCGTACCACTCGTTAGATAATGCGCCTTCCCGCCATCATCTGGCAGGATACAGCAGGCCTACGGAAAGCAAAAGGCCCGGTAGAGGCCTCATCCCGTCCCTCGGAATGAGACCTGACCGGGCCTACTGGAGCCTGTGTGGCAGTCTAACTCGGCAAACTCCGACTAGGTGTTCAAGACCTTCGTACTGCGTCTCAGCAGCACCTTGCGTATGATCCTGTTTCTGCCGGTAGTGGCTTTGGCCCTATCCTACGTGGCGTTGCGCCGTCCCCGCGAAGGGCACCGGGAGGGGCAGCTGCCACCCGCCGCCCCGGCCAAGGCCGAGTTCTCTGCCGAGCACAGGCTCAAGCGGAAAACCAACCGGCACCGCCAACCGTTGCTGATCCGGGCGCTCATCGACAACCCGAATACCGATGCCTCCACCAAGCAAGAGGCCGGTCGCAAGCTCCGGCGGATCATCGACCACATCGGCCGGGAATTGCGGACGCAGGGGCTGTTTTGGGCCCAAGGCTGCGATTACGCCTGGGCCTTTGGGGGCGATGGGGGAGACCATCGCAGTGGTCAAAGTCCCCGAACTCAAGGGCCCGACGTAACCCGGCATCGTCATGAGGCGGACCGGCCTCGGGCAGGGGGCCATCACCATCGCAGGCCGGCCTTGAGGACCCGTCCTACACCTGGGCGCCCGTTGCCGGACTAAAGCACAGCATACTTAGGCGAAGCCCCCGGGGCATCCCCCGGGCCCGGGCGGGCGTCCTCCTCTCGATACCGGCCCCTCCCGGCCGTTTGCCCCCGGTGAGGCCGGCGCGTGTCCGACAGGAAGGCGGGATGTGCGCCCGGTTGGGCATTATCACATTGTCAAGGTAGTGGAGCTTACGTATAATGGACATGACCGGGAAGGACGGACGGTGAACTGATCATGCAACGGCAGGAGTCCCGGCCACCCGGCATAGCCGGTGAGCCGAGTAGTGTCAAGATTGCCGACGATGTCGTGGCCGTCATAGCCGGCGTGGCGGCCTCGGAGGTCGGCGGCGTGGTGGGCATGGCCGGCGGCTTAGTAGGCGACATCGGTGAGATGCTGGGCAAACGCAACTTGGCCAAAGGAGTCAAAGTGCTAGTCGGCCAGCACGAAGCCATTGCAGACATTTACATCGTGGTGAAGTACGGCTCCTGCATTCCCGATGTGGCCCACCGCGTGCAGCAGCACGTGAAGAGTGCCGTGGAGAGCATGACGGGCCTGCGTGTGGTCGAGGTCAACATTCATGTCCAGGGCGTGGCTTTCCCCCATGAGGAAGGGGATGATGGTAGTTGACCATGTACGATCGCGTGCTTTTGGCCACTTACAGTCTAGCCGTCGCCGTTCTCGCGGTTCTGGGCCTGTTGACCACCTTGGGCAAGGGCTGGACCCTGCAATGGATCGCCGAGTTCACGGCCAAACCCCGGGGCTGGGTGCTGCTTACCCTGATCCACCTGTTCTTCCTCGGGGCCAGCCTGCGTTTTCTCTATCTCGGCCTCAGGCGGCGATACACCGGGGGGACCTTGGTCTACCCCGGCGCTGCCGGCGAGGTGCGGGTGGCCTTATATGCCGTGGAGAGTCTGGTGCGCAAGGTGTCGGCCGGCGTGGCGGGAGTCCGCGATGTCAAGGCCAACGTGGCCAAGACCCAAGAAGGCAAGTTGCGCGTTCAGGTGTGGGTCACCGCCAGTGGCGATGCCAACATCCCGGAGCTGTCTAACCAGCTGTACCGGGTAGTATCCGGCCACGTCAGGGACGTGGTGGGTGTGACCGTGGAGGACATGAGGGTCTACGTGGTCAACATCGCCGATGTCGCCAGGCGAGGGCGGGTGGAATAGCATGAAGGAGCAGGAGGAGCTTGCTCTCCCCAGCTTTTGGGTGCTGGTCGCTCGCATCCTGGCGCGCCACTGGGGCAAAGTGCTGGGATCCGTGCTGGGGCTGGTGGTGGCCATGATGATCATGCGGGTGGGCATCTGGTGGACCGCCTTCACCGCCCTGTGCGTATACATTGGCTATCGTCTAGGCAAACAAGTAGATGATCAGAAAGAAAGCTTCTTTGCCATCATTGAGAAGTACCTGCCTCCCGGCGGTGCCCGGTAGGTGCGCAGAACAGGAGAAACAGGATGCGTAGGAGACTGGCCAGGGAGGTCGCTCTTATGGCCTTGTTCCAGGTGGACACCCGGGCGCAGCCTCTGGACGTGGCCTTGGTGTTTGCCGTGGGGCTGGGTGGAGACGACGCCGTGGCGGCGTTTGCCAAAGAACTAGCCCGGGGGGTGCTTGATTCGCTGGGCCGCCTGGATGCGGCCATCGCCGAACACGCCACCGGGTGGAGTGTGGGCAGGATGCCCGTGGTGGACCGGAATATTCTCAGGTTGGGGTGCTATGAACTCTTGTGCGTGCCAGACCAGCCGGCGGCGGTGGCCATCAGCGAAGCGGTGGAGCTGGCCAAGAAGTACGGTAGCGCGGACAGCGCGAGGTTCATCAACGGAGTGCTCGGGGCCATCGCCAGGCAGGCGGGAGTGGCCGGCGTTTCCCAGGCTTGAGGTGAGTTCTAGCTACCCAGGCCGGGTACAGGACCAGGGCCGGGCACCGGCCCCCGGGGGACCGCTGACCTGAAGGAAGCTACGGGTTGCCACTGACGATACCGGCCGGAGCGGCGCTTCGGGGCCTGCGCTCCAGCCGGCTCCCGAACTCAGCTGCGGTACTTGTCCTCGATCTGCCGGTATAGCGGCAGGCCTACCATCTCGTTGAACTGGTGAAACGGCAACATCCTGGGTATGAGGCTCCCGGTAGTCCCGGTCTGCTTCAAGACCCGCGCGCAGTCCTGCACCGCCTTGGCCGCCATATACAAGGTGGCGAGGGGGAAGATCACCAGCTTGTAGCCGAGGTCCTGCAGCTCGGCGGCGGAAAGCAGCGGGGTCTTCCCGTGCTCGATCATGTTGGCCAGAAGCGGGGCCTTGATCTCCTTGGCCACCTTGGCCAGTTCCTCCCGGCTCTGGGGTGACTCTACGAAGATCACATCGGCTCCGGCGTCCAAGTACATCCTCGCCCGGCGGATGGCCTCATCCATTCCCACCAGGGCCCGGGCATCGGTGCGGGCGATGATGACAAAGTCCGGGTCCTTGCGGGCGTCCACCGCCGCCCGCAGCTTCTGTACCATCTCTCCGGCCGGGATGATTTCCTTGCCTTCCATGTGGCCGCAACGTTTGGGGTGAAGCTGGTCCTCCAACTGGATGGCGGCTACGCCCGCGCGCTCATACTCGGCGATGGTCCTCCTGACATTGACGGCGTTCCCGTACCCGGTATCGCCGTCCGCCACCACCGGGACGCCGACGGCCTGCGCCATCCGGGCCGCGTGGTCCGCCATTTCCGTCAAGGTCAAGAGGCCGAAGTCCGGTGCTCCCAGCAGGTTGGCGGAGGCTCCGTAACCCGTAAGATACACCACGGGGAAGCCGGCCTGCTCAATGATTTTGGCGGAGAAAGCGTTGAACGCCCCCGGTGCCACGATGATGCCGTCTGCTTTGAGCAGGCTTCTGAGCGTGGCGGTCCTGCTACCGGTGGTTGACATGCCGAACCCTCCTTAAGTACGATGGGAACTTGGTTGCCTGCGAGAAGCCAGATGCTGAAGCCCTCAGCTCGCAGAGCCCGGGGAAGGTCGGGCGAGCCTGCTCACCATCCCCAGTCCATCCGGTTAGGTTCGCCAGATCACCCGGCGACTCCTTTCACCTGTAAGGACCGGCCGAGCTGCCAGGACGGGTCGGGATGGCCGCCGGCCTTCTGCCAAACCAGCGGTCCCGGGAAGGAGGCGGTGGCGATGCACACGGGGCGGTCCGTGACGCTACGCCACCGCTCCTCCCGGCCTGGAGCCGATCCAACCCACGAGGCGGCCGTCCTGCCCGGCCTGGTGCACATGAGCCCTGGCCGGGGCTGGCTGCCATGCCGCACCCGGTGGTGAGGGATACCGGCAAACCCGGGGTGGCAGGGTGCGGCTGCCGGCCGGCGTTACGACTCTTCCCTGAGAGCTGCGGGCAGCTGCCCAGGGTGGTCCCTTGCCGGTCGGAAAGCGCAGGATGGGTGAGGAGGAATTCCGGGCGGGCCAAAGAAGTCAACTCGTGGCCTTGCTCGGAACGAGCTGGATAGTCACAAGCCGGGCCAGAGTCGGGTACCAGCCTTACGAAGGCGGGCGGTGTGGGCAGGCCCGGTGGTGGGCCGGACCTTCCGGCCGGGATGAGCTCTCTGGAGACACACGCCGGGCAGCGACAGGAGACACCTATTCCTCCATGCGTGGTACTGCTGGCCCGGGGCCGGGGTAGCCGCCGCCGGGCGTGGGGGAGTTGGGCGCGGCCGGGGAGGATGGACCGTGGACTGCCGGAATGCTCAGATCACTCAAGAGCTGCTGGCCTCTGACGAGCCGTCGATACGTTACCGCGTGCGCGCCGAGGTGCTGGGGGAGGACGCGACCGGCCCGGACCTGGCGGCCCGGCAGCAGGAGATTCGCAGCTCCGTGCGGGTAGAGGCGCTCTTATCCGAGCGGGATGCGTTGGGCCGCATTCCCCGGCCGCCCTATGCCAAGTGGGCTGGATCCCACTGGGTGCTGGTGGATCTGGCCGCCCTGGCCTACCCGCCCGGCGACCGGGATCTCATTCCCCTGCGCGAGCAAGTACTGGACTGGTGGTTGGGGGCGCGGCACCAGGAGCGTATCACCAGCATCGCCGGGAAGACCCGGCGCTGTGCGTCGCAAGAGGGTAACGCCTTGTGGTCCCGGTTGCGCCTCGGACTGGCGGACGAGCGCTGCGAAGTGCTGGCCAAGCGGCTCTTAGCCTGGCAGTGGCCTGACGGTGGCTGGAACTGCGACCGGAATCCTCAGGCGCAGCACTCATCTTTCATGGAGACACTCATTCCCATGCGGGCCCTTGCCCTCTTTGGGTCCCAGACGGGAGCCGGGTGGGCGACGGAGGCGGCCGGGCGGGCATCCGAGGTGTTTCTGAAGCGGCGGCTGTTCCGGCGGCTTCAAGACGGCAGTGTCATCTCCCCGGACTTTGTCAGGCTCCACTACCCATGCTACTGGCATTGCGACATCCTGTTCGGGCTTAAGGTCTTGGCAGAGCTGGGCCTGGTGCGGGACGCCCGCTGCCGGGATGCCTTACAGGTCCTTGCGTCGAAGCACCTTGCCTCTGGTGGGTGGCCTGCCGAGGCCAAGTACTGGCGCCAGCCTGCCGCCCGGGTGCCGGACGCCACCGGACCGGCCGGTCCGTCCCCCCAGGCGCCCGCGGGCGGGCCCTTGTCCCCGGGCCGGACCCTCGCCCGGGGAAGCGGCGTTTCCCTGGTCGGCTGGGGACCGGTGGGAAGGCGGCGCCCTAATCCATGGGTCACCGTGGATGCCCTGGCCGTCCTCCGGGCTACCGCGGGGGAGGTTTCATAGTCAGGAGCCACGTCCCCCACTGCCCCCCCTGGCCCCGGCTTGCCACCCGGTCTGCTGCACCGGCCGTTGGGTGCGAGTGTCCGGCCGGCCGTACCCCACCCCGGTCCACCGAGGCGTCTAGGACCCCCGCGGGACACCAGCTGGATAATAGGCCAGCGTTTACCGGGGTTGGCGGCTGCCCCCTCGGTCTTCCGACCGTCCCCGAGAAGGAGCCGGTCGGTACGCGGCGAAGTGTCACGGCTGGACTGCCGTTGAGCCCGTAGCTATACGAGGAGGCGATCGGGAAAAGCATGCACAGGATCGTGGAAAAACAGGTATTGACGCCGGTCACCAAGCTGCTGGTGGTCGATGCTCCCCTGGTGGCCCGGCGGTGCGAGCCCGGGCAGTTTGTGATCGTCCGGGTCGCGGAAGCCGGCGAGCGGATCCCGCTGACCATAGCGGACTTCCAGCGGAGCGCGGGCACTGTCACCTTGGTGTTCCAGGAGGTAGGGTACACCACCCAGGTCTTGGGCACCAAGGAGGAAGGCGATTTTATCCTGGACGTGGTGGGTCCGCTGGGCGTGCCTGCCGAGCTCCTCGCCGAAGGCCGGGTGGCCTGCATCGGCGGCGGCGTGGGGGTGGCGCCCGTCTATCCCAAGGCCAAGGCGCTGTACCAGTCCGGGGTAGAGGTGGTCTCCATCATCGGCGCCCGCTCTCACGATCTTCTGATCATGGAGGACATGATGCAGGCGGTGAGCCACCAGTTGCACGTGTGCACCGATGACGGCAGCTCTGGCTACCACGGGTTTGTCACCGCGAAACTCCAACAGCTTCTGGAGGCCGGAGAGAAGTTCGACGAGGTCATCGCCGTGGGTCCGCTCCTCATGATGCGCGCCGCCGCGGAGGTGACTCGTTCCCGGGGGATTAAGACCCTGGTCAGCCTCAACTCCATCATGGTTGACGGCACGGGCATGTGCGGGGCCTGCCGGGTGACGGTGGGGGGTAAGACCCAGTTCTGCTGTGTGGACGGCCCCATGTTCGATGGCCATCAGGTGGACTTTGCCGAAGCCGTTCGCAGGAGCCTGATGTACCAGGAGGAGGAGAAAACCGCGCTTCTGCAGTGCGGTTGCCGGGGAGGTAGCGAGTAGTGGCTTCACGTCCAGGCAAAGTCAAGATGCCGACCCAGCCCGCGGCCGAGCGCGTGCGCAACTTCCAAGAGGTTGCGCTGGGTTTTGACGCCGGGCTGGCCCAACAGGAGGCGGTCCGGTGCATCCAGTGTAAGAAGCCCGTGTGCATCCAGGGATGTCCGGTCAACGTCAAGATACCGGAGTTCATCCAGCTCATCGCCGACGGGGATTTTTCCGGAGCCGCCCGCCTCATCAAGGAAACCAATAACCTGCCCGCCATCTGCGGCCGGGTATGTCCCCAGGAAGAGCAGTGCGAGAAGTACTGCGTGCTGGGGAAACGCTTTGAGCCGGTAGCCATCGGTCGGCTGGAGCGCTTTGCCGCCGACTGGGAACTGAAGGAAGGGGTAACGCCGCCCGCCCGGCCGGAGCGAAAGCCTGGGAAGGTGGCGGTGGTGGGGGCCGGTCCGGCCGGGCTCACCTGCGCCGGTGACTTGGCCCGGCGCGGCTATGAAGTTACCATGTTCGAGGCGCTCCACGCCCCCGGCGGCGTGCTCATCTACGGGATCCCCGAGTTTCGCCTGCCCAAGGCCATCGTCCAGGCCGAGGTGGAATACGTGCTGAGCCTGGGCGTCCAGCTGGTGACCAATGTGATCGTCGGGCGCACCCTCACCGTGGAAGACTTGTTCCAGGATGGGTACGACGCGGTGTTCCTGGGCACCGGCGCCGGGTTGCCCAAGTTCATGAACATCCCCGGCGAAAACCTCAACGGCGTATACTCGGCCAACGAGTGGTTGACCCGCACCAACCTGATGAAGGCCTACCAGTTCCCGTCCTGGGACACGCCTATTAAGGTCGGCCAGCGCGTGGCAGTGGTGGGCGGCGGCAACGTGGCCATGGACGCGGTGCGTTGCGCGCTACGCCTGGGCGCCGCCGAGGCCACCATCGTCTACCGGCGGTCCCGCCAGGAGATGCCGGCGCGGGCCGAGGAAGTGGACCACGCCGAGCACGAGCAGGTGCAATTCAAGTTCCTCTGCAATCCCACGCGGGTCCTGGGCAACGAGCGGGGATGGGTGGAAGGCCTGGAATGCATCTGCATGGAGCTGGGCGAGCCGGACGCTTCGGGACGCCGGCGTCCCGTAGAAGTCAAAGGTTCCGAGTTTGTGCTGGATGTGGATACGGTGGTGATGGCCCTGGGCACCAGCCCCAACCCCATCGTAGCCCAGACCACCCCCGGTCTCAGCGCCCACCGCTGGGGCGGACTGGTGGTGGATGGGACCGGCCTTACCTCCAAGGCCGGGGTGTGGGCCGGAGGGGATGCGGTCACCGGCTCGGCCACGGTCATCCTGGCCATGGGCGCGGGGAAGACCGCGGCCGAGGCCATGGTCAAGTATCTGGAGGAGAAGTACCGTACCTGGAACGGAGGGGGAGGCCACCGGCCTACCCCGTAATACGAGGGAGGGTAGATCATGACGGCCCAGATCATTGACGGCAAAGCCACCGCCCGTCTTCTAGAAAAGGAGCTGGCCTTGGAGGCTCAGGAGCTGCAGAAGGAAAGGGCTCTCGTCCCCGGCCTGGCGGTAGTCCTGGTAGGGGATGACCCGGCTTCCAGAACTTATGTCAACAACAAGGAACGGGCGTGCAAGCGGGTGGGCATCTACTCCGAAGTCCACCGGTTACCCGGGGAGACTTCCCAGGAGGAAGTGCTCGCCCTCATCCACCGGCTCAACCACGATCCGGCCATCCACGGAATCTTGGTGCAGCTGCCGTTGCCCAAGCACATCAGCGACAAAGCCTGCATCCAGGCGATCAAACCCGAAAAGGACGTGGACGGGTTTCACCCCATCAGCGCCGGGAACCTGCTCATTGGAGACAAGGGATTCGTGCCCTGCACGCCCCATGGCATCCTGGTGCTCTTGGACCGCCTGGGGGTGGACCTCAAGGGGAAGCATGCGGTGATCGTGGGCCGATCCAACATCGTGGGCAAGCCCGTGGCCCTACTTTTGCTCTCACGCCATGCCACCGTTACCATCTGCCACTCGCGCACCCCCGATCTGGGATTACACACCCGGCAGGCCGATGTGCTGGTGGTGGCCATAGGTAGAGCGGAGATGGTCACCGGCGATATGGTGAAGCCCGGCGCGGTGGTCATTGACGTAGGCGTGAACCAGCTAGGTGACAAGCTGGTGGGCGATGTGCACTTTGCCAGCGCCCAAGCGGTGGCCGGAGCCATTACCCCGGTCCCGGGCGGGGTCGGCCCCATGACCATCGGCATGTTGATGAAGAATACCATCCAGGCGGCCAGATGGGCCTAACCCGGCAGGTGCTGAGCGTCGGCCAGCTGACGCTCCTTATCAAGGACCTGCTCTGGAAAGAGCCGGTACTGCGAGATCTGGCGGTGCGGGGCGAGCTGTCCAACTTCAGGCACCACACTTCCGGTCACCTGTACTTCACCCTCAAGGACGAGAACTCGTCGCTGCGTGGGGTGATGTTCCGGTCCCACGCGATGTCTCTCACCTTCAGGCCCCACGATGGGCTGAAGGTCATCGCCACCGGGCACATCGGCGTATACGAGCGCGACGGCAGCTACCAGCTGTACGTGCGGAGCCTGGAGCCCGACGGTCTCGGCGCCCTTTACCTGGCCCTGGAACAGCTCAAGCAGCGGCTGGAGAAAGAGGGTTTGTTCGACCCCTCCCGCAAACGCCGCCTCCCCCTGCTGCCCCGCCGGGTGGGGGTGGTCACCTCGCTGCGAGGGGCGGCAGTACGGGACATCATCACCGTGGCCCGCCGGCGGCTGCCCAACGTGTCACTGGTGATGGCCGACGCCATCGTCCAGGGGGCCGACGCTCCCGCCAGCATCGCCCAGGGTCTCCAGCTGCTAGCCGGCGTGGCCGGCGTGGACGTGATCATCGTGGGCCGGGGCGGGGGCAGCGTAGAGGAACTCTGGGCGTTCAACGATGAGCTGGTGCTACGGGCGGTGGCTTCGTGTCCGGTGCCGGTAGTAGCGGCGGTGGGTCACGAGACCGACTTCACCTTGGTAGACCTGGTGGCCGATGTACGGGCGGCCACGCCCTCGGCCGCCGCCGAGATCGCGGTGCCCGACCGGGCCGTGTTGGAGCGTACCATCAAGCAGGCTGCCAGCAGGATGGGACTGGCACTGGTGCGCCGCACCCAGCTGGCCCGGGCGCTCTGGCGCCGGGCGGTCTTGAGCCCGGCCCTGAGCCGGCCGCACGACCGGGTCCACCAGCACCGGCAGCGCCTGGATGAGCTGGTACGCCGCCTAGGTCTTTCTGCGGTGCGCCGGGTGGAGCAGGCCCGGGCCCGCAGCCGCCCGGCCGCTTTTGTGGCCAGGGCATCCCGCGAGGGCGGGATGCGGGAAGAACCCGGCGACCGGCCCTGCCGGGCCGTAGACCCGGACCTGGTGTCCGCCTACCTGTTGCCCGGCTCCCCACTGGCCCGCAAGTTTCCTCGCTTTGAGCACCGGCCCCAGCAAGTGCACATGCTCCAGGTGGTAGCGGAGACTTTCAACGACGGTCGTGTCGCCCTGGTGGAAGCCGGCACCGGCACCGGCAAGTCCTTGGCCTACCTGCTGCCCGCCGTGTGCTGGGCGGTGGCCAACGATGCGCCGGTGGTGCTCTCCACCCACACCATTAACCTGCAGGAGCAGCTGGTGGAAAAGGACATCCCCCTGCTTCGCCACGGCCTGGAACTACCCTTCCGGGTAGCCGTGCTCAAGGGCCGGGGCAACTACCTCTGCCTGCACAAGTGGGCAGAGTTGCGCCGGGCCGGGCCCATGTTGCTGGATGAGGAGGAAGCGCGTTGGCAGGCTCGCATCGTGGCCTGGCTGGCCGTAAGCGATACTGGGGATAAGGCCGAGCTCAACTTGCCCCCCCGGGGCGAGGAACTATGGTCGCTGGTGGACTCTGACAGCGACTACTGCCGCGGCACCGACTGCCTGTACCGGGAGACCTGCTACGTGCAAACGGCGCGGCGGGCGGCCGCCCAGGCCCACCTGGTGGTGGTGAATCACGCTCTGCTCATCTCCGACGCGGTTGCGGGCAACCTGGTGTTGCCGGCCTATCGTCATCTGGTGCTGGATGAGGCTCACCACCTGGAGGATGTAGCGAC
>DMHJ01000143.1:4977-6722 GCA_003449495.1 Clostridiales bacterium UBA8153 | reverse complement strand
TTGCAGCCCGCCGGGGGACGGCAAGCTTCCCCCGCAAGAGGCGCCGCCCGACAGAAGTCGCCTCTTTGACGTCTTCAGAGCGGACAGCTTTGCCACGGCGACCACGAGGCCAGGTTCTCTACCCGGCTCCTTGGGTCCGGCGCCGGGGCCACCGGCGTGGTCGCACTTGCTGGCCACCGGCTCCAGTCAGTGCCGTGAACAGGTGGGTGACACCTTTGGACGGCGGATGACAGGTGGGCAAAGCCGCATGCTGCAGTGACCTGCGGGCAGTGGATCGGGAGGCGCCCGCTTCTGTCCTGCGAACCTATCACCTGTGCGGGATTCGATCTACTCAGACCGCAGGCGTTGCCGGGGATCCTCGACCTGGCGCCGCCCCCCTATCGGACTCCCGCCGGCGCGTCTGGCCGGGCCGGTGACCCCGGATGGAGGCGTACGGCCGGCGCGACGTGCCCGCAGGCGGCCCGGACTCGGTGAGCGGGAGCACAATGTGTCGAAGCGCCCGGCTCCGCGTGAAGCCTCCCGGAGTAGTGGCGGGGTGCGCGGAGCTCGTCCCACCTTGACAGCAGGACACTGTCCGGTATATCTTGGGCTTGGGCCAAGGCTAGTGCCTGGTGTTGGCGTAGGCAAGAGTGCGGATCCGAGCTGCGCGACCCAAAAGCTGGGAAGACCTGCCATCCGATCGCTTGCCCGAACGGACTTGAAAGGAGCGCTTGTAGATGAAAGGCAACCAAAAGCTCATCGATGTGCTCAACTCCCTGCTGGCGGATGAGTTGACTGCCATCAACCAGTACATGGTACACTCGGAGATGTGCGCCGACTGGGGCTACGAGAAGCTCCACCAGAGCATTGAAGCCCGGGCCATAGCCGAGATGAAGCACGCGGAAACCCTCATTGGCAGGATACTCTTTCTCGAAGGTACTCCCGTAGTCTCCGTGCTAAAGGAAATCTTCATCGGCAGCGACGTGGAGAAGCAGCTGGCACGGGACCGCGCCGCGGAGCATGGCGCCATTGCGGCGTACAACGCCGCCATCATACTCGCGGGAGAAGTCGGAGATTTCGCCACCCGGGAGATCCTCGAAGGGATACTCAGCGATGAAGATGGCCACATCGACGAGATCGAGGAGATGCTGGACCAGATCGGACACATGACCCTGCCCATCTTCCTGACCACCCAGGTAAAATAGGGGCCGCCCACGCCCCCACCGTCACGCCAGTACGGGGAGCCGGACTTTCGGCTCCCTTTGCTTTAGCATACTTGTCGCCGGCTTGCCAGCTGCATGGACACCTCCCGTGTGATTCCGGTGGTGGCCTGACGCCCCCGGCCGAGGCGCTGTCGCCCTCCGGCTCGCTTACGCGCACACCGGCTGGGGAACCGGGTGCCCGGAGACAGAGCAGGGCTTGCCCTGTCCGGCAGATCACCCGGTTGACTTGTGGACAGAGCTGGATTAGCCTGTAGCTGGGAGGCGAGTGCACATGCCTCAGACCATCTTAGTAGTGGATGATCAGGACTCCATCGTCCGCCTGGTGACTTACGGCCTGCAACAGGCAGGATATCGCACCCTGTCTGCCTACGACGGCGCCACCGCCCTGGGGCTGGTAGAGAAGGAACGCCCCGACCTGATCATTCTCGACCTCATGCTGCCTGAGCTCGATGGGCTGGAGGTATGCCGTAAGCTGCGCTCCAAGGGCATCTTCACTCCCATTATCATGCTCACCGCCCGGGACGAGGAAATAGACCGGGTGCT
>DMHJ01000143.1:1942-4573 GCA_003449495.1 Clostridiales bacterium UBA8153 | reverse complement strand
GTGCGGTCGGTGTTGCGCCGGTCCCAGGGTGCTGTGTTGCCATCCGGTCAGACTCTCCAGTTCGGCTCGCTGGTCATCTGTCTAGATGAGCACACCCTTACCTTGGATGGTAAGCCCGTTAACCTTACGCCCCGGGAGTTCGAGCTTCTGGCCTTTTTCGCCCGCCACGCGGGCAAAGTGTTTTCCCGGGAACAGCTCCTCGACCAGGTGTGGGGATACGAGTTCTCCGGGGACACCCGGCTAGTGGATATGCATGTGAGCAATCTACGTAACAAAATCGAGGCGGACGGCAAGAACCCCCGGCTCCTGGTGACTGTCCGCGGGGTAGGATACCGCTTCGAGAGGTCCCCGTGATGCCCCGGGGGATCCGAGGGCGGGTCTTCTACGGCTTTTCGGCTCTCTTGGTGATGAGCGCGGCCATCACCGGGACGGTCATGGGCGTGCGTTTGCGTCAACACCTCATGGCGGACATGCTGGAACGTCATTTGGCCGAAGCTTCACTCATCGGCCGCCTAGTCGCCGGCCAGCTGGAGGCCCCGGGAGCCATGCCCCCCGAGCTGCAGGAGGTAGTGCGCCAACAGCGCGGCCGAGTGACCATCCTGGCACCTGATGGCCGGGTGCTGTTCGACAGCGAGCAGGATCCGGGTACTCTCGTGAGTCAAGGGGATGCTCCCGAGGTCCGGCAGGCGCTCATGACCGGCACCGGCCATGACTTCAGGTATGATCCGGTCACCCGGGCGCAGCTGCTGCACGTGGCCGTACGCGTAGCCGATCCGCCCACGGTCTGGGGGGTGGTGCGGGTGGCGGTTCCCCTTTCCCTTTGGGCCCGGGTCGTGCACGGCCTTACGCTAACCATCATGACGTCTTTGGCGGTGACGGTACTGGCGGCCGCGTTCGTCAGCTACTGGATCACCAGAGACATGGCCCGGTCTTTAGCGGAGATGACCAACACCACCCGCGAGATCGCGTCCGGCCAGCTGGGCTCCCGCGTCCGCAGGGAGACGGTGAGTGAACTTGTCGTCCTCTCCAGCGCGATCAACCACATGGCCACCGCTTTGGAGCTCTACATCCACGAGACTACCGCCGGGAAGCGCCGTCTCGAGGCGGTGCTCGACGCCATGGTCAGCGGCGTGTTGTTCATGGACGCCTCCGGCCGGGTGGTCTTGGCCAATCCCGCGGCCACCAGGATGCTGGGGCTACTTACCCGGGTCGTCACCGGTAGGAGCCATCTCGAGGTCATCAGGGACTTGGAGGTCATCACCCTGGTGGATCAGGCGATGGCCAGCGGCGAGACCGTGCGGCGCGAGCTCCGGCTACCCTTGCCCCGGCCCCGCCATGTGGACTTCACCGTCATCCCCCTGCGCGGGGACCCTGGTGCCGGCTACCTGGTGCTAATGCACGACACTACCGAGCTCAGGCGCCTGGAGCAGTTGCGCTCAGAGTTTGTGGCCAACATCTCCCATGAACTCAAGACCCCGGTCACCTCCGTCCAAGGCTTTGCCGAGACGTTGCTCACCGTAGATGTGACGGCGCACGAAGTCCGGGAGTTCGCCGGCATCATTCACCAGGAAGCGACCCGGCTGGCCCGTCTCATCGACGGCCTCCTGGACCTTTCCCGCCTGGATTCGGGCACCTGGCGGCCAACGCTTGGGCTTCTCGATCTGGCGGCATTGGGCGCACAGGTCTGCCAGCGGCTAGCGCCCCAGGCCGCCGCGGCAGGTGTGGTCTTGATCCCACCTGGTCCAGATCCGGTGCAAGTGGCGGCTGATCCCCAGCAGATGGACCAGGCCCTGGGCAACCTGGTGGATAATGCCATCAAGTATACCGAGGCGGGCGGCCGCGTGGAGGTCTCGGCGGGAACCGACCAGAGCTACGCTTGGGTAGAAGTGGCCGATGACGGTCCCGGCATCCCGGCTGCCGACCTCCCGCGGATTTTCGAGCGCTTCTACCGGGTGGACCGTTCCCGCAGCCCGCGCAGGCCCGGCACCGGTCTGGGCCTGGCCATCGTCAAGCATATCGTCCACGCCCACGACGGCCGGGTGACGGTGGAAAGCCGGCCCGGTCACACGGTCTTCCGTATGCACATCCCCTTGCGCCCGCCATCACCGTCGTGAAACCTTTACACACCCTTTACATCCCACCCACCGGCACCTTTACATAGTTACGGTAGAGTTCGACTTGAGAAACCCGAAAGGAAGTGGTATGGGTGCTTGGCAAAAAGTGGCTACTGCCAGCCATCGTGGTGTTACTCTTGGCCGGCGGGGTTGCCTATGTCGTGGCAAGGCCGGCGCCGCGCCTTACCGGATCCGTAACGGTGGTCGGCTCCACCACGGTGACACCGGTGTCCGAACTTTTGGCCCACCGGTTCATGGAGCTCAACCCGGGGGTGCGCGTTACCGTGCAGGCCGGGGGCTCGACGCCTGGGATCCGGGCCACCCTGGACGGGGCCGCCGACATCGGGCAGTCGTCCCGCGATCTTCGCCCGGCCGAGCAGGTTCTTCATCAGATCCTCATCGCCCGGGACGGCATGCCCATCATCGTCCACCCCACCAACCCGGTGACCAACCTGACCTTGGCCCAAGTGCGCGACATCTTCGCGGGCCGCATAACCAACTGGAGGGAAGTAGGCGG
>DMHJ01000143.1:0-1536 GCA_003449495.1 Clostridiales bacterium UBA8153 | reverse complement strand
GACAAGGTGATGCGCGATGTACCCCTGACGGACCGGGCCATCACCCAAAACGGCCAGGGTGCCATCGTGGCCGCCGTGAGCACCACCCCTGACGCCATCGGCTACGTGTCCATTCCCGCCCTCATCCCCGCGGTCAAGGCCGTTTCCATCGACGGTGTGCTACCCACCGCCGCTAGCGTACTGGCCGGCACCTACCCGATTTCCCGTCCGTTCATCTACGTTACCCGGCAGGCGCCCGCCGGCCTGATCAAGGCCTTCATTGACTTCGTGATGGGTGCGGAAGGTCAGGCCATCATCAGGATGGTGGGCTTGGTATCACCGGTTACCCCAAGGTGAAGAAACCAGAGCTGGTCAGCAGGCGATTGCCCGACCCGCCCCGTCGCTTCAACAGGCGGCGGGGCCGGTTCCCGGAGCGAGGCGCCGAGCTGTTGCTGTTGTCCAGCGCGGTGGTGTCCGGGCTCGCCATCATATTCATCGGGGTTTTTGTGGCCCAAGCCGGGATCCCGTTCATGTTCGAGAACGGGTTCTGGGCGTTCTTGGCCGGCACCAGCTGGCAACCGCATCTTGAGCGCTTCGGGATTTTACCCATGATCGTAGGTTCGGTGGCGGTTACCGCTTGTGCCCTGGCTTTCGGCGCGCCCTTAGGCCTGGCCACCGCAGCTTACCTGGCCGAGTTCGCGCCCCGGCGCCTGGCCGCCCCGGTGCGCCAGTCCATCCAGCTGCTGGCGGGAATTCCCTCGGTGGTCTACGGTTTCTACGGCATGGTCACCCTGGTCCCGCTCATCCGACGACTAGGCCCTGGACCTGGCTTTTCCATACTGGCCGGAGGCGCGGTCCTGGCGGTGATGGTCTTGCCCACCCTGGTCAGCCTGGGCGAGGATGCCATCAAGGCGGTACCCGCCGAGTACCGGGAGGGATCGCTGGCACTGGGAGCCACCCGCTGGCAGACCATGATCTACGTGCTCTTGCCTGCAGCCAGATCCGGGCTGATGGCCGCCGTGGTGCTGGCGATGGGACGCGCCGTTGGGGAAACCATGGCCATGATCATGGTCACGGGCAACGTGGCGCGCTTCCCCGACTCGCTGCTTGCACCTGTACGCACGCTTACAGCCAACGTGGCGCTGGAAATGGGCTATGCCCATGGCAGACACCGGGACGCGCTGTTTGCCACCGGTGTGGTCCTCTTTGCCTTCGTGATGGGACTAAACCTGTTGGCTCGCAGCGCCTGGCGGGGGGGAAAGCAACGTTGAGCCGGCAACGGCAGGAGAAACTGGCGCATATGTGTATGGCAGGGGCGGCCTGCCTTACTGTCTTAGTGATGTTAGCCATCATCGGACAGATCCTGTCCCGGGGCTTGGGGCAGGTGAACCTGTACTTCCTCCTGGAATCTCCTCGACCCATGGGACGGGAAGGCGGCATTTTCTCCACCATCGTGTCGACTCTATACCTCACCGCCTTCGCCCTGAGCATCGCCGTCCCGTTGTCGGTGGGAACGGCCATCTACCTTACCGAGTACGCCCGGCCAGGGAAACTGGT